>DAOSUS010000042.1 GCA_035378955.1 Candidatus Hydrogenedens sp.
TTTAACAGAATACACGAATAGGGCGATGGGTCAATCGCCCCTACAAGATATTTTATTTTTATGAGGGTGTAAAATTAAATCCCCGAAGCGGGGACGCTTCAGCTACGGGAAGGGCAAATACAGAAGACAACACAGACAAGGATGTGTGTGCTACATTAATACCTATAATATCTCCTATGTTTCATTTGTCCCATGCGTCCCATAAATTCCCCATATGAAAAATAAAAAAAGCAGGGACTTAATTTATAAGTCCCTGCAAACTGCAATTCTAAATATCTAACCCATTATAGTCCCGGACAGAAGTTATCTTCACTTTCTCCCGGACAATAATGATAGCCACCGATATTGAAGATTTGTATCAACCGTAGTAACTCGGTGAAACCTATTTTCCAATCTTGAGGATTATAATCGGAGGTATGCGGAGTGCAAGAGGTGTTTCCACCAGCACCTGGGGCAAAGCCATCTTCGGTTCCATCCTGACAATGATATCCCCAGGAATTAAACAACTGAATAACACGAAGCAGTTCAGTAAAACTTATTCTTTTATTGTTATCCTGGTCTGCACTATGTCTTCCTATTATTTCTCCTTCACCTTCTTCTATACCTTCAACAGTGCCTTCTGGAGTCCCTTCAGGGGTGCCTTCGGGAGTGCCTTCGGAGATTCCTTCTCCTTCAATTACACCTTCAGGAATACCTTCAACAGTGCCTTCAGGAGTCCCTTCAGGAGTCCCTTCAGGGGTGCCTTCGGGAGTGCCTTCAACAATTCCTTCTTCTATACCTTCGGGTGTTCCCTCGGGGCTTCCTTCTCCTTCTGGCGGACAGGGACCTATAGAAACCCATAAATTGACCATCGAACCGATTTCAACTATGGACCCACCCACAGGTTCCTGAGCAATAACAACGCCAAATGGATATTCATCGGTGCAAACCTCATTAATCACACCAACTACCAATTGAGCATTATTTATCGTGAATACTGCATTTACAAAGGGTTGTCCAACGACATTTGGAGCAATTACATTTTCTCCTTCCACAGAACCTTCAGGAGTGCCTTCAGGAGTACCTTCAACAACTCCTTCTTCTACACCTTCAGGAGTGCCTTCAGGGATACCTTCAATAACTCCTTCTTCTACACCTTCGGGGGTGCCTTCAGGGATACCTTCAACAACTCCTTCTTCTACACCTTCGGGGGTGCCTTCAGGGATACCTTCAGGAATTCCTTCTACTATGCCTTCCTCAACTCCCTCAGGGGTGCCTTCCGGGGTACCTTCTCCACAAGGACCTGAAGATATTACAACATCAACATAACTTCCCGGAATAGCCTGTGCTCCTGCCACTGGATTCTGGTTAATAACTCTACCTTGTGGAACCGTATCGCTACATTGTTCTGTTACTATACCCAAGAATAATCCTACGGATACTAAGGTTACATCTGCATTTTCTTCGGTCATACCTACAACATTCGGCACTGTAACAGGACACGAACCTGACGATACCACAATATTCACGGCATTACCAGGTTCTAATTCCTCACCTCCGACAGGTTCCTGGCTTATAACATAGCCTGCAGGAATAGTATTATCACATTGTTCTTCTATTGTTCCCACAATATATCCCGCAGCAACTATTTCATTCTCAGCAACGGATTGTTTTAATCCTACAACATTAGGAACTGTATTGGGTGGACAGGGTCTTGTAGATATAGTTACATTTACAGGACTGCCCGGTTCTAAATATTGTCCGGGGAATGGCTGCTGTATAAGTATTAATCCAGCAGGCACTGTAAAACTACATTGTTCGGATACTGTCCCCAAAACATAGCCCGTGCTAACGAGGACACTTTCTGCTTCTTCCACAGTCAAACCTAATAGATTAGGGACGGGATGTGTCCAGATAAAGTAGGGATAGGTTACTCCGGGAACAATACCCCAAACGGTTCCAAAAGACCAATTGGTATATGTGGATTGTTGCTTCATTTGTTCTGTTGTTTTGCCCGTTCCACCACTCGATGTGGCAAGACCTGATGTCTCCTTATCCCAATAACTCATAAACATAAATGCCAGGAAGAAACGGTATCCTATAAGACCTCCTACTCTTGAAGAACCACTTACATGGCCTACAGAATAAGTTTCAAATCCCCAACCCCAGGACATACTTCCAATAAGTCCGCCTACATTGGATGTTCCTGAAACATTCCCTGCTGCATAACATCTCCGCAGGGACGCATTCCATGTGGCACTTGTACCAATAAGACCACCTACAGCGGATGTCCCTGATACATTACTCGTGGAATAGCATTGAGAGATTGTTCCTGCATTTCTCCCTGCCAAACCACCTACGGTCGTTTCACCGGCAACTGTATCTGTAGAATAACATTTGTTCAAAGTCCCTGTATTGTTACCGGCAAGTCCACCTACATTATTTGTACCGGATACAGAGCCATTTACATAGCAAGTATCTGCACGGCCTTCATTCGAACCGATAAGCCCTCCAACATAATTTTTACCAATAACTAAATTACTTTCCAGACCTAAGTTTAAAACATTGCCGCTACTACTTACCCTGCCGAACAATCCTACATAATCTTCCGAAGGACGGTTAATATATAGATTAGAAATATGATACCCTTTACCATCCAAAGTGCCACTAAATGGATTGGATGACGAACCTATTGGCTGAAAACCAGCCCCTTCATTCCATGTTTGCGTGCTACTCGCATCAATATCTTGCGATAACTCATACGACCCGTTTATTGGATACTCCGGGTCATTTCCGATTTTCTGCAAATCCACAATATTATCAATCGGGATTGCAGACCAACCGACATTTGCAATTATAAGAGATGATAGAATTAAAAATAAACCTATCACTCCTATGCGATTTTTTAATAACGGTTTAGAAAATTTTTTCAACATAGACATAGCTCCTTAAATTAGATTTTTAAACATAAATGGAAAAATTTATCTACCAAAGGTACAATTCCCTTTCCAAAAAATATAATAACTATTATATCACAATTATAATTATTTTGCATTATTATTTTTTTATTTTTTCTTTTTATTCTATAAATACACTGTAACTTAATGGTAATTAAGCACTTAAAATTACAATATAAACTAATTATTTATAACTAAATTGCACATAACAAGAAATTTTTTTATATTATTTCAACAAAATTGTTAAATATTTGTCAATCGAATAAAAAAACTTAAAAATTTTAGTATATAAATTTATAAATGAAATCTAATATTAAAAAACATTCTATTTTATATCTTTGCAATAAACAAACAATAGCCAGGAAGGTAAGATTAAATAATTGGAGGAAACACACATTTTGGAGAAACATGCTGAATGTATGTTGTATTTGTATTTTAAAACCACTGCTTCAAGTCAATTTTTGTATAAGGACGATGGGAAGCAGTAACCACAGGGTTATTTCCTGCTACCGATGAATAGATTATCAGATTTTTGGGGTCGAACACACAGGAATGAAGTGTCTCGGGGTTATGAACAGGTCCATTTGCCAGCCATTCCATTGCTGTTTGAATAGTAATAGGACCTTTCCCTTCCTGAGACTGGAATTGTTTGCCTAACCAATCATATCGCTGGTAAGTATTGTGATTGGTAAACAGGAATAGAACCAGTTTGAACTGTTCCCATGTTTCTACATGTATAGGCGGTTTAATCAAGGGTCCGACGCGCTTGGCTAATGCGACCAATCCTTCTTTACTTACAGGATGATTGGTGCGTCGTATCATATCCGGTAATCCATAATGTTTTGTTTCATCATTTTCTTTCGGGTCATCAGGACCATAAACATTTTTAATTATTGGGTCGGATTCAATACATCTTGCGGTATTTGTTTTTGCATCGGCAATTGTATAATTCCAACCCGTACTTTCGGGTCCTTTCAGAACTACATCTACGGCTTTTTCCAGTGTATCTTGCTCTAACATTATCCGCACAGTAATAAAACAGGGACGACCATCAAAGGTGCTATTGGAATTAGGAAGCGTTGCCTGTCCAACGGATATTTGATGGGCATTCATACCTGTCAGACTACCTAATCCGCCAGCCCATCCCATCAGCATATAAGGCTTAATACCATCTGTTGGATGGTATACAAAGATAACGGCATCATCCTGTGCATCCCGCTGACAACTCCAATCCAGATTACGAGCATGCAATATCCTGCCGTCTTCTGTCCATTTTCCCCAGAATGAAAAGTTTGTGCATTGAGGTCCTGAAGTTAAATCGGTCTTGCTTACCGCATGCACTTCAGGAGAATCAGGGGAAAAGCCTTTTCCACTTTCAGGAGGGCTATTAGGTGGAAAATGAAGAATTTCCGCAACAGTTGTTCCTAAAAGAAGTTCTTCCATAGTGATATCATTTATCCCTGCTTTTTTCAATCCATCTATAATACCTCGTGCCTCTTCGAGAAATCGTTCCGGAATATGTTTTACCATTCGTGCGGATTGTGCATAAGCATAATCCTGCGTATACCCACGGTCCCATAAGGCTTTCTTAATATATCCTGTCTTAAACACATGATAAATATTTTTTGCCAATAAGCGACCCTGTTGGACACCCATGTCGTAATACGACCCTTTCAGTACGCATAATTTTGAGTCTCCCACTTGATATAATGAGCCTGCTCCTTCTTTATCCAGTTCTTTTATCTCTGGGTTTTCAATAATTTTTGGAACAAACCAATCCGATGTCTGTGCCGATGCTTTTTCGTCGCTATATACAGGTATAATTTGAGAAAAAAGGGCTAATAATAAGAGGGTTAGCAGACACAATCTTAGAATACTTTTTAATCCATACCTACTTCTTGCCATATTCCCTTCCTTTTTGTTTGTTTCGCCAAGTATATTTATGTTTTAAAGACTTTGTTGTTAGGAAAATAGTTTCTTTATAAAATATGTTCTATAATTTATAGAAATATATGAGGTCATTTCAAAATTTAATATGGATAAATTTCAATTAGTCAGTTCTTTTCAACCGTCTGGTGACCAGCCAGAGGCAATACGCTCTCTGGTAGAAGGTCTGAATGCGGGTGTTCGTAGTCAGGTTTTGCTTGGGGTAACGGGTTCCGGAAAGACTTTTACGATAGCGAATGTGATTGAACGGGTCAATCGTCCTACATTGGTGTTAGCTCCGAATAAAATCCTTGCTGCCCAATTATATGGAGAATTTAAACAGTTATTTCCTCATAATGCGGTTGAATACTTTGTTAGTTATTACGATTATTATCAACCCGAAGCGTATATCCCTACAACGGATACCTATATAGAAAAGGATGCCTCTATCAACGATGAAATTGATAAGATGCGTCATTCCGCTACACGAGCCGTTTTAACCCGTCGTGATTGTATTATTGTTGCTTCCGTATCCTGCATTTATGGTATTGGTTCACCGGAAAACTATCGCCAAATGCGGGTAGAACTTCATCCTGGTGATGAAATGCCTCGTGAACGATTATTAGCATCCCTGGTTGCTATGCAATATAGTCGAAACGATGTAGATTTTTATCGAGGGACTTTTCGTGTTCGGGGTGATATTGTAGATGTTTTTCCTGCTTATGAAACAGAGCGGGCCATCCGCATTGAATACTTCGGCGATGAAATTGATGGGCTATCGGAATTTGACCCTTTACGGGGTATAACTTATCGCCGTTTACGCTATGTGGAAATTTACCCGGGCAGTCATTATGCAACAACACAGGATGCTTTGGAACATGCTATCCATAGTATAGAACATGAACTCAACGAACGATTAAAGGAACTGTATGCAGAAAATCAGGTGTTGTATGCTCAACGGTTGGAACAACGAACGCGATATGATATGGAAATGCTTCGCGAATTAGGATATTGTCCGGGAATAGAAAACTATTCGCGACATCTGGATGGACGAATGCCCGGAGAACCTCCTTATACACTAATTAATTATTTTCCAGAGGATTTTTTACTGGTTGTTGATGAAAGTCATATCTCTATACCGCAGGTGCGTGCCATGTATCACGGAGACCGTTCCCGTAAAGACCAGTTGATTGCTTATGGTTTTCGTTTACCTTCGGCACGGGATAATCGTCCCCTTACCTTTGATGAATTTATGGAGCGGATAAATCAAGTTATATATGTTAGTGCCACACCTTCGGAATTTGAGATTCAGGAAGCAGGTGGAGTAGTTGTGGAACAGGTGGTCCGTCCTACAGGACTGGTAGACCCGGAGGTAGAAGTTCGTCCAGCACAAAATCAGGTACAGGATTTGCTGGATGAAATCCAAAAACGCATTGAAAAAGGGGAACGCGTTCTCGTTACAACACTTACCAAACGGATGGCAGAGGAATTAACCGAATACTATCGACGCATTGGCCTGCGAGTTCGGTATATGCATTCCGATGTAGATACACTCGAAAGAATTGAGCTTATTCGTGATTTGCGTCGGGGCGAATTTGATGTATTAATTGGCATTAATTTGTTACGCGAAGGGTTAGACATTCCCGAAGTTTCGCTGGTTGCTATCTTAGATGCAGATAAAGAAGGCTATCTTCGTTCTGAAACAAGCCTTATTCAAACCTGCGGAAGAACGGCACGGAATATTCATGGGAAAGTCATTATGTATGCAGACCAACGCACTTCTTCTATGGAGCGGGCTATCCGTGAAATGGAACGACGTAGAAAAAAGCAATTGGCTTATAACCGCAAGCATAAAATTACCCCACGAACGATACAAAAACCTATACCGAATATTGTCCCGCAGATGAAAACAAAAAGCACACGCAAGCAACTTAAAGTGGCTGAAGCAACCGCAGAATATAATGTATTACCTGAAGATATACCCCGTGAGATAGAAAAACTTCGCCAATTGATGTTTGACTGTGCAGAACGAATGGACTTTGAAGAAGCTGCTGTATATCGTGACAAAATGCTTTCTCTCCAGAAATTGCAAATTGAGTTAGGGCTGTAAAAAAAGACAACTATTTCATTTGGGTTTTTGTATGATTTTCGATACAATAAATAAACAATTTGAATATATAAAGAAAGTGTGGAATAACAATGCAATTATCCGATGACCAATGTCTTGACCAATGGATACGGCAACGGGATATCCATGCCTTTTCAGAACTCATATCCCGACATGGGGGAATGGTCTATGGGGTTGCATTGCGTCTAACGAATGATAAGCAGACCGCATTAAATATTGCCAAGTCCTGTTTCCAGAAGTTAATGAAATCCGACAATCTCCCTCCTGTTCCCATTGCGGTATTTCTTCATCGTGAAGCGACTCGTGAATCTATGGCGATAATAAAATCCCTGCCGTTTCCCGCTGAAATTCTCTCAACCGTTTCTTGGAACGATATAAAAAAACGAGTAGATGTGCTGATTGCAAACCTTTCTGAAAAATTTTCATATCCCATCATTCTTCATATTCTCGAAGGGCAGGAGCCTGCTAATCTCGTAACACATCTTCGCCAGCCTCGTGAAAGAATTGAAGAGCGTATAGCCAAAGGGATAGAGCATATACGAAGAGGGCTAAATCTGGTAAAAATCAATCTCACCATTGCCCAACTTAATCAACTCCTTATTACCAATGCGTATGAACCCTGTCCCGCTCAATTGAATGAGGCTATATTATCTCTTTTACAGGAAACATTATCCCCACAGTTGCCTAACACCAAAATTCAGAGGAAACAAAAGAAAAAACTTATTGCGATTATTGCTTCTGTAGTTCTGGCAACGGTTACCCTTTCCTTACTGTTCCTCTTTATCATTTCTCTAAATAGAAAAGAAAAGACCCCTACAAATCCGCCTCTTGCAATCAATACCCCCTTAGATAAAGAACCTTCCATACCCCCTCCCCCCGAAAAAGAGGCAAAAAATAACCCGCTGCAATCTCCATTACCTGCAAACCCCAACAACACATCGAAACAAAACATCCCTCCATCTGAGGATACGAAAGAAATTTCCATAGACTTGAATAAAAAATTTTTCCAATTGCTTTATAGTCGTTATGATGAACAACGAAAATTGAAGGAAATTTCTTATTATACTTCCCGTGATTTTTCGCCTACAGATGCTTTTTTTTATTATTTGCTTGCGGTAGAGGCTTTACCGAACATGGATTTATCAACACTCCAGCCAACATGGGAATTATTGCTCGCAGGACCTGCTAATCCAATTCCCGATGATATTATGAACACTTTTGCTAATTTTCAAGAAAGTTTTCAAACCTGGCGTTCCGGTGTTACTTATGAACGAGGAATTATCCCTTCTTCAACAATTCTCGGAGAATCTCCTTTCCCGATAGAATCTTTTCAGAACTTTTTTGAACTATTTACAATGAACATACTCTTAAATAGCCGACAACCTTCTGAAAACTTAATTTCAGATATTAACGGTCTTCTGCAATTTGCCGAATCTATTCAGAAACAAGTCTATGGGAAACTTATACACCTTCCCCTCTTTGCTATTGAGAGCACCGGAATTGCTCTACGCGAATTTGCCCGAATGCACCTTTTCACACCCCAACAATTTCGTGAAGGAATGTCCATTATAGAACGGGCAGAAAAGATTACTCGTGACACATACACAGTAAAATATAACGAATACCGCCAAATTGCTATCTGGGCTCAAACAGAGTTCCCTACAATTCCTGTATTAAAACAAGGTCTGCTAAATTTCTTACAGGAAGCAAAAGAAAAGGAATGGTTGGATAAAATATCGGAGGCAGAAATTCAATCAAAGTGGAATGAATTCTTAAAATTACCTGATGAAACAAACCCTTCCGATACGAATACATCTCCTCTGGAAGATTTGAGAAAAATTATCTATCCACCAAGCACAGAACAAGAACAACACAAGAGACATGTGCAAACAACACTCTTTATGTCCCGTCTGTTTCTGGCTATTGAATGGTATGCTCTGGATAATGCTTCCTATCCTCCTTCATTGGAATACTTGATACCTACTTATCTTTCGGATATTCCATCGGATAAATTATCTGAACTATCCATACAATATTCTTTTGATGGAACTTTATATCAAATACATACTTATGAAGGTATGTCTGCATTTATCCCCTGGCACGGGAACTTTGAATATTGAAATCGTGTTATTCTTGAATTTATAATATCCCCAATATCTGATGATTTTTTCATCTGGGGATATTTATTTAATACAATGTAATTAAAATTATGATATAGTTATATAAAACTTTTACAACTATGAGTATAGAGCTTGTTTTAATTATCGTTTTTTTGGCGGGGTTAGGTTTAGTTATTGGATTGTGGCTCTGGCTATGGCGAAAACTTGCCAATGTTAGTATACCTACAACCAATAGTTCGATTACTGAGCCATCCGGTATAAAAAAAGAAGATATTCCAAAAGCAAACGGAGAGATTGAAAAGACAAAATTGGTTGTGCATGGTCTATTGAAGAATTTAGAAACACATGTTCAAAATCTGCTTGATGATGCAATGAGGTATGGAAACAATTTAGATGAACATGCAAGCCAGTTGAGGAAAGCGGAAACATTGGCGACCATCCAACAGGTAGAACGGCTTTTGCTTCAGGAAGTCGAAACAATGAAGAATTCTACCAGCCGTTACCAGCAGCAACTTGATGATGCTCAAAACAAATTGAAGGAACAGGAACAAATTTTAGAAAAGTTATCCCGTGATGCAAATACAGATTTCCTGACACAGGTTAATAATCGGGCTGCATTTGATAAAAGATTAAATGAAGAGTTTGCCCGTTATAAAAGATATGGACATATATTTTCCATTATTCTTATGGATTTAGACCATTTCAAGGATGTAAACGATACTTATGGACATCTTGCAGGAGACCGTGTTCTTCGTGCGGTCGCTTCTCTGTTAAATGAAGAAAAACGGGCTTCTGATTTTCTTGCACGATACGGAGGCGAAGAATTTGCTTTAATACTTCCGGGTATTGATGCTAATTCTGCATTAGTGGTTGCAGATAAACTACGGAAAAGGGTAGAAACAACAACTTTTCGATATGAAAACTATTCTATCCATACTTCTCTCAGTGCAGGGATAACGACGGTATCGCCTGAAGACCAAACGCCGACGGATGTGCTTAAACGCGCCGATGATGCCACTTACGAAGCGAAAAATAAGGGTAGAAATCAGGTAATAGTAAAGTGAGAGGTTTCTGTTGAGGGTATTTTTTATCTGTCAAGTCAGGTATAAAATCAACAAATGAACATCCTTCCCTCAGTTTATTATAATAATGTCCTGATAGCCTATCTTCCCCTAATTTTAATTTTTCAGGAGTTCTTTATATGTTCATTGACCTTCGTAGTGATACCGTAACGAAACCATCTCCCGGCATGCGAGAGGCTATGGCCAAAGCAGAGGTGGGCGATGATGTTTACGGTGAAGACCCAACCGTTATCGAATTAGAACAATATTCAGCAGAACTTTTAGGAAAAGAAGCCGGTTTATTTAATCCCAGTGGAACTATGTCCAACCTGATTGCTTTTTTGACATTAACCAACCCCGGTGATGCTGTAATTCTTGCAGAACAGGCTCATACCATTCACTATGAAGTAGGTGGGATAACGCGTATTGCGAATATATTACCTTTGACTGTTCCAGGCACACTTGGAAAAATTTCTGAAGAGGATATTCGTGCTCGCCATAATTCAGGCAAAGATATACATCGTGCCCCGACAACTTTAGTATCCATTGAAAATACGGTAAATCGGGGAGGTGGTGCTTATTATGATTATGAAGAAGTGTCTCGTATCGGTAAAATATGTCACCAACTGGGTATGAAATTGCATTGTGACGGAGCACGGATATTTAACGCTGCTATAGCCTGCAATATTGAAGCCCGATACCTTGCCGAACCCTGTGATTTAATAAACTTCTGTCTGTCCAAAGGGCTGGGTGCTCCTGCAGGTTCTGTTCTTTGTGGTTCTCGGGAATTTATTCAAAAGGCTCGCAAATTCCGAAAATTATTGGGAGGAGGAATGAGACAGGCAGGAATCCTTGCAGCTGCCGGGTTATATGCATTAAAGAATCATATCGATGACCTGCAAAAGGACCACGAGCGTGCTGCCACTTTTCGTAGAGTTCTTGAAGAAAAAGGCGGGTCTTTCCCTCTACCGTCACCTACAAACATCCTTTTTATAACGGTTAAAAATGCACCTTCATTTGTCCAGACATTACGCGAAAAGAATATCCTTGTTAATGCTGTTCGTGAGGATTGTATTCGAGTTGTATTTCATCGAGATATTACAGATTCTCAATTTCAATATACCCTTGATACTTTTATAAAGTTATCCTAATATATGCACTTGTTATCCCTTATTCGTAAGATACCCATAGTCCGTGCTGTTATAGAATTGAATACAGCACCACGGAAATATCTGGCTTTTACTTCTTTTAATGTTATATCTTGGCAATGTATAGTAGGACCGGCTATGGTTCTATTTGCCCGTACTATTGGAATGCCCGCAGACCGTGTCGGTATTCTTATATCCCTATTGCCCTTTACAACACTACTCGCTGTTTTTATGGTCCCCCTTGTAACACGCATCGGACCTAAAAATTTAATGTTGTATACCTGGCTTATACGAAATCTTATTATGTTACCTATCTTTGCCATGCCATTTGTTATTGCTCAATTTGGAGATAAAGCAGGTTGGGCTTTACTAATTACACTAACATTGGGTTTCTGTTTGGCTCGGGCTTTTGGTGCAGGAGGTTGGTTACCATGGCTACACGAGGTTGTTCCTTACGAACAACGAGGGCTTTATTTCAGTGCAGAAGCAGGCACCGTCCAACTTGTAAATGTAGCCATCTTGCTTTCACAGGGTTTCTTTTTAGGAAAAAGCCCGAAAGTAGAACAATTTCTTGTTATCTATGCGGTTGGGATATTGGGAGGATTGCTAAGCCTATTCTGGATGGCTCGTGTTCCTGGAGGGAAGGGACAAAAGGCAATCATTCGATGGGAAGATTTTTACCGCCCTTATGGTCCTGTTCTCAAAGATAAAACATATCTTTTATTCCTATTTCCTGCATTTTTAGCATTAAGTGCGACTAACTGGTTTAGTTCTATTTACATCCTTTATTTGAGAGATATTTTAAAGTTATCTGAAAGGAGTATTCTTATTATAAGTTCCTCAGGTAGTCTGTTTATTATGTTAACGGCACCCGCATGGGGACGATACTCCGATAAATTTGGAAGTTCTCCTGCTATACTTCGAGCACTGCTATGTCATGCATTGTTAGTAATACCTTTTGTTGAATTTATCCCTCGATACCCGTGGGTTTATTATCTGGTTCCTATCTTAGTTGTTTTAATAACCATTTTTTCCGCTGCCTTCTGGACATCCATACATCGTGCCATGCTAAATATGGTGCCTGAAAATCAACGCATTCCCTACACAAATCTATGGACAGTTACATCGGGGCTGGCATTAGGCATTACTCCTATTGTAGCGGGTCAGGTCATTTATCATCTTTCCTGGTTCGGCTTTCAGATAAGTTTTATAATCAGTAGTATATTGTGCTTTATCTCTGCCATTCTTTGTTATGTTTCTATTAAAGAACAGAAAGACTATTCCAATCCACCGCTCATAGAATTTCTTAATCCCAAAACAGCCCTTACTGCTGTAATTGAAGGTTTTTCTATCAGTTTTGGCTTTTCACAAAATATGACAAAAATAAATCATGAGGAGAACAGGGAAATTCCTGAGGGTTAAATGACTACCCTTGTATATAAGAATGAAACGAATAAGGGGATAACTATTTCATTTGTTATGTATAAAAAAAGTCTACAGCTAATTCTATTTTATTAATAAACAGGGTGTGATTATCTTAATAAAAAATAAAACAGGGCTTTGGTGTTGGATTTTGAAAAGTCATACTTATATGTTTTTTTAACAAATCATTTTTCATAATAATTCTGATGAAATATATATTCATTTGTGATATTATGATAGGTGGTAAATAAATTTGTAATGCCTATTATGTAGGAGATAAAACCATGCCCAAACAGAAAGGGAAAGAAGAAAAAAAACCCGTAATAAAAGAGCCGTCGCAAAAACAAGATTTGCGAGAATTTACACGATGTAATATATGCCTGAAAGCCGAAGTGCGTCTCGCTAATGGTATCCTGTTAGAAGGAGAGACGGAAAATATCAGCATGAAGGGCTTATGGTTTCGCACTGAAAAAACTTTTCCAAAAGATACACCCGTGCGAGTGCATTTGTATCTTTCTGGTACAATGGAAAAAGAGTCCTTAGACATTCGAGGTTTTGTGGTTCGTATTGAAGCCGATGGTATGGGTATTCGATTCGAAGAGATTGATTCGGACAGTGTTGAACACCTCCAGCGATTGCTCATGTATAATGCCATTGAAATAGATAAAATACATCAAGAATTTGATGAACATTTGGGCTTAAAGAAACATGATAAGTCATTGACAATTGAACCCTAATTCAGTCTTTAGGTATTTATATATATGATGGTGCAGGGCAATCAGAAATATAATTGGGTTGTCTTTACATTAAAGCCATGGGCTTTGCAGTATGGTCAACAATATTTCCATACAAATTGTTATATCCCGTTTTTACCGAAATTTTCTGAACAGTCACAAACACTTATTATCCCTCTATATTACACAATTACTGAACTTTTTTTATTACCTATCCTGTTTACAAATAAATTTCAAAAGAAGTTGAAGATAATTGTCCCTACAGATTTAATAGATACTCCATTAGGAAATTACATTACTCAGAGGGGACTTGATAGTTATAACCTCCTTCATGACTTTCAAAATTGGTCAACCGACTTACAACAGAAAGATACCTGTTTTCTATGGTTTCCACGCAATGGGTTTATTTCCAAAGAACAAGGGCTAAAATATCATTTAGGTTTGCTATCTTATGAAGAATTGTTAAAAAAAATAACTGAAGAATATACATCGTTATTCCCTACAGAAAGCCAATCGATTAAAAATCATTACTTATTTAAATCTCATTTCTATCCTTCCGTTTATAGCGAAAATCCCTTAGAGAACATTTGTGGAATTTCCTATGAAGAATTAGCCTATGGAGTGCTTAAAGAATTAAATATTAAAGATACCGTGCTGGATAGTAATCATCTTTTAGAAGTTGTTTTGCTGGAATATTCAAAGCCTTTGAAAAACCTTGCTTCTGGGGAAGATTTTAAGGATTTATTTGATAATTTTTATAAACAAAGTTCCCCTGATTTTGAGTTGTTATTGTTCCGACTTATCACCAACCTGTTTCCAGTCCGATATTCCTGGAAAAATTTTCGCAACCGTTTCTTGTGCTTATTACAGGCGACTATTGAGACACAAAATAGCCCGATTGTCGAACCGCTTAAAGCCATTCATGAAAGAATATCCACAGGAGAAAATTTTTCTGCATGGGATAAAATCCTTGTTTTTTTTGAGGAACAGGGTTTATGTAAAAACTACCCTGAAGGTATTTTTATAAAACCCCGATATTCTTTTTGGAAACAACCCCAGGCGGTATTACACTCGTTTTTCTCCTGTCCTGATGGGAATTCAAATAAAGAAACGGATATTGTTCGAAAAATAAAATGGACACCTAATTTCATACTTTCCTACAAAACGGCAAGGAATTTTTATCATAAAGATGTAGCCATTTTCGAAGAGGATTTCATGCGTTCGTTCCATCAGGAATGGAGTAAAGAGGCAAATGTTGGGAGACCGTTTTTTCGGCATGTATTAGGCTCACGCATAGGTATTGTGCTTTCGCACGGGTATCTTTCAGCACCAATGGAAATACGGGCATTAGCCGATTATTTATATCGACAAGGTTATTCTGTATATGGGGTTCGATTAAAAGGACATGGAACATCTCCATTGGACCTGGCTCGTTCTTCCTACGAAGAGTGGTATTCTGCCTTAAATAGAGGTATCGCCTGTATGCATGCCCGATGTGAAAAAGTTTTTCTTTGTGGCTTTTCTGCAGGTGGTTGCCTCGTTCTTTCCGCCTCCGCTAATAAGCAAAAAAACATTGAAGGGGTTATTAGTATTTCCGCTCCATTAAAATTGCAAAATTACGCTATCAACCTTGTACCTACCATTTCTACACTTAATTTAGTGCTTAAAAAATTTGGCGGTAGTGGCTGGGAACTCTTTGACCATCATCCGGAAAATCCCCATATTAATTATCAAAAAAATCCCCTTGCCGGACTACAGCAACTTCGATTGTTAATGGAAAAAACAGAGGAAGTGCTTCCACAGATAACTATTCCGACACTGATTATTCAGGGGTCCAATGATACAACAGTAAATCCAGACAGTGCTAATATCATTTTCCAATCTATCTCATCAGAACAGAAAAAACTGGTCCTGTTTAATCGAACCCGACATGGAATTCTCAATGGTCCCGGTAGCGATGAAATATTTGCTTGCGTAAGTCAATTTATAAAAGATATAGCAGAAAAAAACTTTGCAATAACAGGAAAATAAAAGGAGCTTAAAAATGTTTGATTTTATGATAACCGAAGAACAAATGAAACTTCGTGATGAAGCACGGGCTTTTGCGAAGTGGGTTCCGCGGAAACTTATCCTGGATATGGATGCTGAAAAAATACAATTTCCCCGAGAATTTTTAAAAGAAGCAGGGAAACGAAATCTTTTGGGAATCCGCATTCCGAAGGAATACGGAGGTCGTGGATTAAAATGGGTAGATGATATTATTGTTGCAGAAGAAGTGGGAGTTGCCAGCTATTCCTTAGCCTGTCTATGGGGTGTAGGTGGTGATATTGTGGCAGAAGCCATTGTTGAATTTGGTAATGAAGAATTAAAAAAAGAGATAGTTATTCCCTTGCTTAAAGGAGAAGTTTGTGCGGCTGAATGTCTAACGGAGCCACGGGGAGGCTCTGATTTCTTTGGTGCAACGACTAAGGCACGAAAAGTAGGTGGAGATTGGGTTATCACCGGGCAAAAACGGTTCATTGTTGGGGCAGAAGGAGCAGATTGGTTTATGGTCTATGCCGTTACCAATCCTGAAGCCCAGGAACATGAACGATTAACCTGTTTTATGATTCCACGAACAAAAGGGGTAGAAACAAAATATCTGTATGGTCTTATGGGTGTTCGGGGTGGTGGTGCCGGAAGATTAATTTTAAACGAGGTAAAAGTACCAGAACGCTATGCATTAAACGGGATAAACGGTGGCTTTGATGTATTTGTGCAGAATATGATACCCGAACGATTAGGCACCTCTGCCATGACCGTTGGTTCAGTTCGCCCTGCCATTGAAATTGCCACAAGATACACATCCCGTCGTAAAGCCTTTGGGCAACCTATAGCCAATTTTCAGGCTGTTGGCTTTAAGGTTGCGGATAGTGTTATGCTCCTGGATGCCGCTCGTGCTATGGTTTACAGTACAGCACGGGCTGTAGATTCGGGAAAAGTTCATCACGGTCGTGTGCGACGCATGATTTCACAAACCAAAAAATTCGTTACAGAATCCGCATGGACCATTGCGAACAATTGTATGCAGGTGTTGGGGGGTATCGGTTATACGAATATTTACCCGTTAGAAAGAATTGTACGCGATATTCGTTTATCCATGATATGGGTCGGAACAAATGAAATTATGGACTTGATTATTCAAAACGAATGGTATAAAGAATGCCTCCGCACCGCTTCAGAAACATCTACCCGCAATGTTGAACTTGATGCCCCACAAGCCGATCAAACAGACGAAAAAGTATTTGAATAATGTAACCATGTATATAAAAACTTGCAAATCACAAAAAATACAAGTGTCACAAATATATAATGAATACTTCCTTTACTTCTCTAAATTCGTATTCTTTTCCTCTTATCTCGTTCATAACTATATAATTCAATAAAATTCATTCTCCTTTTTATTCTGTATTGATACTATAAAAATTGACTATTTCCTGCTTATTTTATTAAAATATCTACAGGGAAGGAATAAGTAATTGAAAACTCTATATCCTTGGGAAATGAGAGTAGAAATGCTTCCGTGTGGGATGCGGTTGGTTTCTTTTCTGCTCAATAATTTTTAATCAGGAGCCATTTTATGTGTCATAAAAAAACTTCCCATCTCCTTTGTGCTTTTATAATTTCTTCACTTCTCTTTTTATTCTTTTTATCTGGCTGTGATTCAGGACCTTTAGTCCCCGATAGGATAGTTCCCGATGAGTATGCGAGTGGAAATCATCAGACAGGTCTCCATAATGAAGTTTTACCTAAACCATTTCGTATTACAGTGGAAAGTGCTATACGCAAAGGGATATTAGACAGTCAGGGAAGTCGCTCGGGTGTTGGGGGAGTGCGTGTTTTATTCAAGGTAGTAAATCCGGACACAGGTGCTGTTTTTACAAAATCCAACGCCCCTACGGAGGAAGTCATTACAGATGCCGGGGGTTCTGCCAGTGCAACTCTAAAATTAGGAAATTGGTGTGGAGATATATGGATAGAAGCAAGTTTACCTGAGTTCCCAAATGTAAAACCTGCACGACTACGAGCCATAGGAGGTGTGGAACAGATACTATCCACAAAAGAAACTGTTGCCGGTGGCACAGTGGATGCGTTTGGGGTTCGTTTAGTAAACAGTGATGGGACACCTGCCCAAGGTGTTGAGGTATTTTTCCGAGCCGAAGGCTCCTCTAAAGGGGCATCCATGAAAAACTCGTATATGGTTACGGATAGTGAGGGAAAAGCGATTACCTCATGGAAATTAGGAACAGAAACAGGTTTAAACTATGCCTCTATTGAAATTCGTGATACGCGTCCCAATGTAACTCCTCGCGACCGATTTGATGCCCGCTCCTTGGAATTCAAAGTAATGGGTATGAATAAATGGGGTTTACTTCTTGCTTTAATGGGTGGCTTGGCGGTATTTATTTACGGCATGACGCAGATGTCTTCGGGAATACAGTTAGCCGCAGACCGAAAATTGAAAGCCATTTTACAATTTATAACCCAAAACCGTGTTGCTGCACTTTTGGCAGGACTTATAACCACTTCCATCGTGCAATCTTCGTCTGCCACTACGGTGATGACTGTGGGGTTTGTAAATGCAGGGCTTATCTCGTTGAAACAAGCCATCGGTGTCATTTACGGAGCCAATATCGGAACAACGGTTACAGCCCAATTAATTGCATTTCGATTAGAAACTATGGCTTTACCAGCAATTACTGTTGGTTTTGTAATGTTATTCGTTCCTAAAAATACAAAGGTTCGAGCATTTGGACAGGCAATACTCGGTTTCGGATTACTTTTTTTGGGACTAAATATTATGACTGATGTGCTAAAACCTTTAAAATACAGTCCCGAATTTATACAATGGTTCCATAAATTTGATTGCTCACCAAATGCAAACGGAGTGATGCCTATCGGTCCTACAATTATGTGTATTTTAATTGGGACAATTACCACTTGTATTATTCAGTCCAGTAGTGCTACGGTAGGGCTTACTCAGGCTTTATGTGCTCAGGGACTAATCAATTTTTATACGGCAGTCCCGATTATTTTAGGTGATAATATCGGAACAACAATAACTGCCAATCTCGCAGCCATTTCTGCCAATCGAAATGCCAAACGTGCCGCTATCGCGCACACTTTATTCAATGTAGTAGGAACACTGATTATGTTTGGATTGTTCTTTCTCCCATGGTGGAATCATCAACCTTTATTCTTAGGTTTTGTAGATTGGGTTACACCGGGAAATGTATTTTCAGAACATCCAGAAAATATTGTGCGTCATGCCGCAAATGCCCACAGTTTATTTAACATTATAAATGCTTTTCTATTCTTACCTTTTGTGAATTTACATGCCAAACTTTGTATGTTAATTATCCCTGCAACACGCGAAGACCGAGAAACAGTGCTGGAATACTTAGAACCAAAACTGCTCGGTTCACCTCTTATTGCTTTAGAACAGGCTGTTAAAGAAGTAACCTATATGATTCGTAAAGGACAGAATTCGTTAAACGATGCTTGTGATTTGTTCTGTGATGGGAAAGAAAATCTCATTGAACGGATTCAGGAACGAGAACAACTTATTGACCGATTGCAACATGATATAACAGAGTATCTTATTGAATTGTCTCGTAAGGAACTGGAACCTGCAGAATCAAAACTAATACCTGCACTAATCCACGCTGTAAACGATGCAGAACGATTGGGAGACCATGCCGAATCGTTTATAGAATTATATAATATCTTTAAACAGAACGACCTCACTTTGACCCCTTCGGCTATTCATGAAATTCGAGAAATACAACGCCAGTTAAATGTCCAATTAGAATATCTCTACCAGACATTTGAAAAGCATGATGTGGATGCATCAAATAAATCTATTTTTACGGGTGGAAAAATTCAGGAACTTATATATGAATTTACGGACAATCATGTTCATCGTTTAGATAAAGGTGAATGTTCTGTGAAAGCAGGCGTTATATTCTTAGATGTTTTAGGGCATTTAGAACGCGTTAGCGACCATATTGTAAATATTGCCGAACGTGCTGAAATTATACTCAATGTAATACGATAAATAGGAAAAGAAGTAAAGAAAATGAAAACAGCCTGCTGGCTTGGTCCGCGTAAAATAGAAATTATTGAAAGGCCCAAACCGAAATTAAAATCAGGTGAAGTTCTTATTCAGGTGGAATCCGTCGGCGTTTGTGGGTCGGATATCCATTATTACCTTGAAGGGAGAATTGGGGAGCAGGTCATTACACCACCTCTTATTTTGGGACATGAATTTGCGGGGATTGTTTGTGAGATACAAGAAACAAAGCACGAATATCTTTTAGGAAAACGGGTATCGGTCGAACCCGGTATCGGTTGCGGGGTATGTGATTTTTGCAAGACAGGGCATTACAATGTATGTTCTAATATGCGTTTTTTTGGGGGACCGGGTTGTGATGGTGCATTATCTGAATATATAGCCGTTCCTGCGGAATATTGTTTTCCTGTGCCCCAATCCATCTCCGCACCTATCGCTTCTTTAGTAGAACCTACTGCCGTTGCGCTACATGCAGTAGAGTTAGCATCCGTTCACCCCGGCGAAACGGCACTTGTTGTCGGATTAGGCTCTATTGGCTTGCTAACAGCACAAATTTTGCTCATCAGCGGAGTATCTCAGGTGGTTGGAATTGATATTATTCCTCATCGCACTGCCGTTGCCAAACAATTGGGAGTACATGAAACTTTCATAGCCCCCTTAAAAAACAATATTGAAGAAAGTGTTTCCTGGATTCGGGAAATAACAAATAACCGATACTTTGATATTACCTTTGACTGCACCAATCGTTCGGAGGGGATTGCTATCGCCTGTTATGGAACACGACCCACAGGTCGCTCTATACTCGTCGGTATCTCTGGGAAAGATTATGACCCGATACCTGTTAGTATTGCTCGAAGACGCGAATTAAAACTTCAATGGTGCAGACGCTTCCGTTATAACTTCCCTACAACCATCAAACTAATCGAACAGGGAAAAATCCATTTCGACCGTATATTGACCCATCATTTCCGACCCGAACAAACACAGATTGCCTTTGAAAGGGTTGCCAATACAGAAGATAATTTAATCAAAGCCTCCATTGATTGGATATAACTATTAATCCTACCTTACGAAAAGATCTGTCAGAAAGAACTCACTCTATTTAATTGAGATTAGGACGCAAGCCTATATTACCTGGAGTAAATCCATCCTCACTATTGGACATTTGCGAATAACCATCTGGATAGTTAAAAAATTGAATGAGTCTTAACAATTCTCCAAGTTCTATTATCCAATTTTGTGGATTGTAATCACTATGATGCGGATAACCTTCCTTTAAACCTATAGGACCAGGGGCGTAACCATCCTCTGTACCTTGCTCCACATGAAAGCCTCCTGAATTGAAAAATTGTATCACTCTTAAAAGTTCTGTTAACTGTATTTTCCAATCATGATTCGTATCGGCAGAATGCCATATTCGCCCATCATTATTACCACTATTCCATTGGAATTCGCAGGAGCGATTAAATACCAGTCGCCATTCTAAAAGTCGTCCTTTTTTGCCACTTACCCAGTCAAAAGTAACCAATTTCCATGTCCCCATACTACTCTTTCCAATTAACGGGGATAAAGATTGAAAAGGTTTATATCTTCCTTGATAGGGAGGTATTCCCTCACTAATTGAACTTTCAGCTGTATCATCAAAAATCACTTTTTCATAACTGCTATTGGATAAACCACCCAATCGAGAAGCAAGATATATTCTATCTCCACGGGGGGATTCTAACCAGATCGTTATTTGACCTAATTCTTCATGAGTTAGATAAACACCCACTTCCACATTCTCTACAATAAAGTCTTTATCAACATAAATATGTGAGGTTACTTTTTCCGCATCATTAATAAGTAGAGGAGTATCAAAAGGATAATACTGGAGGCATTCAATTTCTCCTTCTGTGGGAAGACCTTCTCCATCTCCATTTCCCTCAGAAACTCCTTCTCCTTCAGAAACGCCCTCTAATATTCCTTCCATAACTCCTTCAGATATGCCTTCTAATATCCCTTCCGTAATTCCCTCATGAATTCCTTCCAACATTCCTTCCGTAATTCCTTCGCCTTCTTCGCAAGGTGGACATCCTCCTCCATCGTTGGTTATCTCATTATCTAATGCATTTGCAATAAATATATCTGGATCGCCTCCTCCCATAACAATTGCATTATATTCCCCCAAATTACAAATTCCATCTAGGTCTGCATCTCCATTAAAAGCCAGAAATCTCTCTGAAGAACGGTCAAAGGATTCTATATCCGGAACAGGAATTGGCACAGTTGAATTTTCAAGTTGGTCTGTAATAATACGAATGGTTGCTTCTTCACCTAAAGTCATAAGTCCTGCGATGGCTCGAACCGCGATATTCCTCGGAATAAGGAAAAATAAAGCAGGTTGAACAGATTGCACCTCGTCCGCCCATTCTTCTGTTAGTATTCGATTTATTTCGTATGCAGAACGGACACAACAATGTATAGGAAGTGATGGATTTTCAAGAACCGTATCAACAAGTCTCGCGTGGATATGGTCAATAATACCATTATTATCTAAATCTGAAGTTTCAGGATCTTTATTGACCAATGGATTCTGATAAATGGCTATTAATGCGGACTCAAACCCAGACATAACAGGCTCTGTATTGCTACAGGAAATAGAACAAGGTTCGATAGAACATGGATTAATAGGCTCTCCTTCTTCTATACCTTCTAAAGTTCCTTCTCCTTCAAATATTCCTTCTTCAATCCCTTCTCCTTCTACGAATCCTTCTTGAATTCCTTCTTCCGTCCCTTCTCCTTCCAATTCAATACACTGTCCGGGTGAAGGATACCAATCGGAATGGGTTGCTCCCTGCAAGTAACAGCAACGGCTACGCAAACGGAAACATTGGTATTCTTCTAAATTAGAATACCCATCTCCATCCGGGTCCGCATCATAAGCAAAGATGTGAGGTAATCGGGTGTAATTTGATAAATTCGGTATCCGCACTCCGAGGTTAATGCCCTGGGCATTTGCCGCGGATGTCATTGCCTTGATAGGGACAGCTATAGAATTATTATCTCCTAATAACATATAAGCTGCTAAAATTTTATGTAACTCCGGTGCTAATGTATTGATTAGACCGGAGGCTCCACCCAAATCACTATACATTTGCGAAACATTGCGGTTCCAACCATCACATACCTGTTGAGATATAGGATTTAATTCTGCCCGAGTCATATAAAAATTGATTAAGGCAAATTCGTCACTATCCAGAATTCCGTTAGGGAATATTATCAATGCCTGCTCGTCATATCCTCCATTAATATCCGTGCTTCCCGGGTCAAAGGAATATCCTCCTAATTGAGATTCGAAACCCAGTTCCCGTATACGCTTTTGCAATGTTCTCATTAACGAATCAAAATCCACAGGTGCACAGATAGGCTGGTTCGGTTCACATAATCCCGAACATCGGTCAACATTGAAACCTCCTGCAGAAGTTTTTGCCTGGTAAACATAATCTCCCCGCGTTCCCCCTTTATCTATTACATAGTTATACTCTATTTTGTTAGACAACTGGTCATTATCAGGGTCTCCACCGGGACCACAGGATTCCTCACCGTCCACGGGAGGCATCTTAAATGAATAGTAAAACCCCGATAAACCTAAAGTCTTTGTGATTTTATCCGCAAGACTCTGGCTAACGGTCATAAGAATTGCCAATACATGCTCATAATCACGAATAATTGAGTATTTGGTATCCCCTCTCAATCGGTAAAGATTTCCTGTATACTTTTGTCGTGCTGGATAATTCAAATAGTATGCGTTATCACATAAAATATCCGCCAGAAGAGCCGATTCCCAACTGTCTTTCATTCCGTTTCCATCCCAATCCCCATTAGCCCAGGAGCCTAATTCAGGGAACAATGCATATAAAGCCTGCCCTTCCACATCAATAATGGACAATAACGGACATTGCGTCGGTTCTTCGCCATTATTTGATTCCACTCCATCGCAGCCCCCACCATTATTACGAACCGATGGATTTAATGCATTTGCAACAAAGTGAGCCAATCCTGCTAAATCATGAGGGACGGCATTGTATTCAGACAGATTACACACGCCATCATTATCTGCATCCCCGATAGCACCTAAAACTGTAGCTGCACTTGTATTGAAATCTGCCACATTTACATCAATACGGTCTTCTGGATTTAAGTAGGCATTAGCACTGTCAAATATTGCTTTCACAGCAGCAAGACTTGATGGTTCTCCTAATGTTAATAACCCCGTCATGGCTTTTTCGACTTTACCTAAATCTACAATCAAACCGATACCTTGTTCCACAGGTAAATTCCAATATTTCCTTGATAATCCATCCCAGAGCCGATTTAGATATACTTTAACGGCAACATTATTATGAATATAAGCACTGGCAACGATATCATAGTGGAGTGTTGTCTGGCAGGCTAAAATCAAATCCTCAAGCAAAGCCTGAGCATAATCAATTATCCGATTCCCATCCAAATCTGTAGTATAGGGGTCTTTACAGACAAGACATATAGGAGCCATCAGGGGAATGTTAATAGAAAGTTCATATAGATACTTCAACGATGCTGCGAATTCGGATTTAATTCCCTGCGGACACTTTGGATTAAGCACAGCTATAATATAATTTTCACGAGTAGCGAAAGGCAATCCCGCATCCATTACTTCCCGGTATTCTTGCCGATTGCTAAGCCCATCTAAATCAATATCGGTATTGGGATTAAAAGGTTCTATCCATATTCCGAAACGGTTGATAACAAAGGGTATATAAGGTTTTGTCAAAACGGCACTCAATCTATTCTTAACGGTGGAACACATGGAAGAATCTAATAATAAAAGAGCAGTCACCAGATGTTCTACGGGTTGAAGTAGGCTGGCATACGCAGGTTCTGAACGGATACCTCTCAAAGTTGTGTTATATGCATTTAGCAATTCCGAATGAAGAGGATGACCCGGATTACAATATACCTCTGCTAAAGGACCTACTTCCCATGCATCGATCATCCCATTGTTATCAATATCACCAAATTCCCAGAATACACCCAAATAAGGATACAAAACACTTCCTTGTTCATCCAGAATGGGTAAAAGGGGACAATTGCTAGGAACATCGCCTCCCCCACCGGCTCCTGTGCCAATAATATAATATGCCCCATAAATAAATGTTCCATCTGCCATACCTGCCAGAGGATTCCAGACATTATCATATATTGTATCGTTATCCACCAAGTCGATACTCAACGAACCATTTCCTGAAGGTGTTGAAACATATACCGTATATAAATCATTCCCTCCTTCCACACGAAGAATTTCTGCTCCGTGGACATCTCCGCGAACATCCAATCGAAAATCGCTCTCATCTACCCCTCGAACTGCTTCTGAAAATTTTACTTGAAACGCAACTGTATCGCCCGCTGGGGGATTATCTGATATTATTTGAATAGCATCTACAAAAGGTGGGTCTGAATCTTTTAGCCATGCCCCATAAACCTGAGCCACAGCATTTTCCATAAGATATACATAGCCCTGTGCATTTAGATGGATGGGGTCTAACTCATTTTTGTTATTGGCTCCCATAGCCTGACGAGGACTAAACAAATCTCTATAGCCGCCAGGGAAGTTGCCATATCCTTCATTAGCTCCCTGAGGTAAAACAGCATAGTTTTGTCCAATCCCTAAACTCGGGATTCCCCTAAGCGCCTGCATAGTTCCGAAACTGTGGATATAGGCAACGCGGTCCATACTTAGTGCCAAGTCTTTTTTACGTCGTTCAAGTTCGATAAACACATCATTCACATGACGCTGGTATTCTCCTACCTGTTGAATGGTTGTCCAACCTAACCATGGGTACTGAGGGTTAAAAACAATAACGGGCACCACTTCCCAAACCCATAGTGCTAATTGCGTGGGTTGCTCTACACCTGCAACATAAATGGTTACATCAAAGGGATTGAAAGGATTTGTATATGTTCCCCATGTATACCCTTCGGATATATTCAAAATAATCATATCCACAAATAGCAACACGAATATTGGGACGCACATTTAAACAATGCTGAATAACATTTCTCAAATGCTGAACAGCGGTGTCAATTATGGCATTCGTTTGTTCCCAAGAATAATGATATTTCCAGTTAACATTAATATCATTCCCACATAAACTAATATGAACAATGTCTATTGTAGGGTATTCGTTTAATTTCTGAGTTATTTCT
>DAOSUS010000043.1 GCA_035378955.1 Candidatus Hydrogenedens sp.
ATTTGCCAAAAGGGAAAACATCCGGACTGGTGGAAAGTCATCGAATTCTTGAAGGGATTCCCGGAATAGGTATTGTCCACTTAACCAAACGCGATGTAGTTCGCCATCCCTTAGTACAGAGAATTATTGACGCATACGAGTCTCATCGTAGATTAGACAATTCCGATGCCGTATCTCCCCAGTCGGATGAAAGACGGAGTGAGCATAAGCCATGAGCGAAAATACCGGAACCCAGCGAAAAATTGGGTTCCCGTCATCGAAAATAATTTCCGAAATGCAAGGATTTCAAAGGCAACGAATCCTCAATATCCGTATCCTTTTGACAGGAATAGGTGCCATTGTTATCTCTGCTTTTCTTATTACTACTAATATAAATCGTGAGACTTTGACACCGGAAGAGGTAGACCGTGAAATTGTAGCCCAGCAGGAACTTCGGGCAGATTTTAGTTTCCAGACAGAAGATGTTAAAGCGACACGAGAAGCCAAGAATCAAGCACGGACGAAAGTCCCGCCTCATTATCGTGTTGCACAGGAGAAAGTGCAGGAACAGATTCAAAGCCTTCGACATAGAATCTCACAGATTCAGGAAATACGGACACGAATATTAGATAATTATTTTCAACAAAAGAAAAGTCCAGACCTGTTCGATGTGTCACAGGTCTTTTCCTATGCCCAGAACGAATTTGATAAATTTTATCCCTCTTTTCAATGGAGTCAAGATATTGAAAGCGAAAAATTGGTGGCGTGGGTTCTTGCCGATATTGAAACAGAAATTCGAAATAGAACAAGTGCCCTAACCAGTGGACTAAATCCTATTATCCCAAGTGATGGAATACCTGCAACGGCAAGTCCTTCATTTCAGTTATTCAATGCTATGCAAAAAATTGCAGAAGATAGTCTTAGTTATGTGCTAAAGGAAGGGGTAATCTCAAATAAAGAGCAACAAGCGGCAGGGTTGAAGGTAATTGTGGTTAGAGAGAATCTCAATTCTGACCAGAAGACCAGTGAAGAGGTTGAATTGCGAACGATACCGGATGTTAAACAAGCCATAGAAGAAAAGTTAAAACCTCGTATCCAAGAAGAGGTTCGTAAAATAACCAAACAAGATATGACATCATTTGATTGGGTCAAGATATATGAAGCCATTTTATACACAGTTAGCGACCTTGTTATAGAAACATTGCAATATGACCCGGTAACAACTGAAATTGCTCGAGAACGGACTGCCGAGTCCATCAATCCTATTATGAAAGAAATTGCTGCAGGAGAAATTATTCAAGAGCGAGGGAAGCGATGGACCTTGGAATCCCGTTCTGACGCAAAAACATACTTAAAACTGTTAGAGCAAAGTCAGGGTAAAACACCGCACTGGATTTTTTCTTTTGTGGCTCATTTGATACTGGCTTCACTGGCTTTTGTAAGTCTTTATCGTGCTATTTGCCTATGGGAGCACAAAGGCGAACCCTCTATTGAAACGATATGGTATCTTGCATTACTTCTTGTGGTAGGAATTCTTATTTTAGGTCGGGGAATGCAGTATTTTGATACCACAGGGTTTGCTGTTCCGGTAACTATTGTTGGCGTATTATTCGCTATATTGGTGCAAATGCGATTATCGGCTTTCCTTTCTTTTATTACATGTATATTGTTGTCGGTTCTGTTTCGTTATGATTGGAGATTGCTTGTTTTTGACCTTGCCATGACGATGGGGGCTATTTTCTCCATTTATCGTGTCCGTAAAAGGAGGGATATAACATCTGCATCGTTAAATGGGATTATTGTAGGTTTTCTTGCCCTTCTGGCAATTACATTAACTACGGATACATTAATCAGTGAGACTACCGTTCGAAGGTTGTTCCTTCTGGGAATCAATGGAAGTTTATGTATTTTATTTGTTCCGGGAATACTTCCATTTTTAGAACGGTTGTTCGGTATTGTAACCGACTTCCAGTTGTTGGAATATTCCGACCTGAATAATGCCATTCTTAAAAAGCTGGCAGTTCAAGCACCGGCAACCTATTCCCATAGTCTTATACTGGGGCAATTAGCAGAATCTGCGGCAGATGCCATAGAAGCCAATGGCTTACTTGCTCGTGTTTGTGCTTACTATCATGATATTGGAAAAATGAATCGTTCGGAATATTTTTACGAGAATCAGAATGGAAATAATATTCATGACACTATTTCGCCAAGGAATAGCGTCCGTATTATCCTTTCGCATGTGACCGAAGGCATCAAGTTGGCTCAGGAATATCGTCTACCGAAACCGATTATAGAAGCCATAGCACAGCATCATGGGACTTTTCGTATGTGTTACTTTTATCAACTGGCTTTAGAACAACAAAAGTTCGGTGATGTAAACGAACAGGATTACCGTTATCCCGGTCCTAAACCTCAAAAGCCGGAATATGCAATTATCATGATTTGTGATGCTTCCGAGTCGGCTGTCCGTTCCCTTAAAAATCCCAATCCGGAACGAATTCGCCAGATGGTAGACCGTATTGTAACAGAACGAGCCAATGACGGGCAGTTTGATGAGTGCGATTTAACACTTCGTCAGTTGAATATAATAATCGAAGAAGTCTCACGCCTATTGTCTTCCTTACTACATCTTCGTCCTTCCTACCCCAGTACTCAAATTGAAGAAGAACATGTCTCTACCATGATTCAACAGAATAAATTGCGGGAAGAATCGGAAGTCCTATCCGATAATCCGAAAATATTGGGGGAATAAGAGAATGATTCATATTAAAACAGTAAACCTGTCTTTGTATAAGAAAGTCTATAGTCCGATACGATTGAAAAAGATTGCAGAGAAAATTTTGGATGGAGAAGGCTTTGAGAAAAAGGATTATGAATTGAGCCTTGTGTTTTGTGATGATGAATTTATTAAAAACCTTAATAGAATATATCGCAAAAAGAATAAACCTACAGATGTCCTTTCCTTCTCTGTACCTAAAAATTTTCCTTCTGGAGAGGTTCAATTTCTCGGTGAAATTGTTATCTCTCTCGAAACTGTTTTTAATAAATATTTAGATAATCCTGAAAAAGCAAAGCAGGAAATATATTTGCTATTTTGTCATGCTTTTTTGCACCTATTGGGTTATGTCCATGATACCGTTCCACAACGGAAAGAGATGATGGAAAAACAGGCAAAGTATCTGGATATTGATATAAAATCTGCATGGATTAAATATCCCCAAAAAATAGAAAAAAAAGGAAGATAAACGATATAATAAACTGAAATGGATATAGACAGAAAAAACTACAAAAAAAAGAAGACGAACAAAGTATTTCGTATAGAGGGTATCTGTAGATTTAAATATTTATTATATCTACTCCTATTTAGTCTTACATTGTTTTTCTTATTCCTGTATCAAAATGTAAGTTATGCCGTTCAAGTTAATTTACAAGAAAAATTAGCAGACTATTTCCCATTACACATCTTGATACTTGCTTTATGTCTGCTTTGTGCTTCTGCGTTCTTTTCTGCTACGGAGATGGCTTTCTTTGCTATTCGAGGAACGCAATTAAAATCTATGCAGAAGAGCTCCTATTTTCGTGATAAATTAATTGCTCGATTAATGGAATCCCCTTCGGATTTGCTTACCTCGATTCTGATGGGAAATGCCATTGTGAATATTGGGTTAAGTATTGCTTTTGGGAGTCGTTTAGAGGAATATATCATTACCCAGTTGTTGCCTACTTCAATAGCCTCACCGTTGATTTCCTATACGCTGGCTTGTCTTGCTTCTACTTTTATACTTATTTTTGGAGGAGAGGTAACCCCTAAATTGTTGGCCTCGCGGTATGTGGAAAGTTATGCCCGTTCTGTGGTTATTCTTGTGTATATCATTCATACATTGTTTACGCCCATTCGTCAATTACTGCTTTCATCTATTGGTTTTACTTTCCGTATTACCCGATTTAGTTCTATTCCTCCATCTCCATGGGTTACGGACGACGAGTTAAAGATTCTGGTTCAAGAGGAAGGGTTATCGGATGTTATTGCAGAAGATGAACGAAAGATGATACGGGGAATATTGGAGTTTCGTGATGAGCCGGTAAAAAGGATACTTGTACCAAGAATAGAAATTATAGCTATTCCGGATGATGCAACTGTTGAAGAGGCATGGGAAATCTTTTGTGAGCATGAATATTCTCGAATGCCTATCTATCACGAAAATCTGGACCATATCGTAGGTATTCTGTATGCAAAAGATTTGTTGGATTATGTAGAGAGAAAATTGTGGAAACAACCTATCAAACCGATAGGAAGAAAAGCCCATTTCATTCCGGATACGATGGCTATTTCTGAATCTATCAAGACAGCACAAAAATTGAATACACACCTTGCTATTGTGGTAGATGAATACGGTGGAACAGCAGGTCTGGTTACCTTGCATGATGCTTTGAGTGCTGTTGTTGGAGAAATATCGGATGATGAAAGTGAGGAAGAGATTTTATACACGAAAATTAGTGAAGATGAATACCTGTTAGATGGGAAAATGCCTATATCTGATTTGGAGGAATTAATACATGTTTCTCTGGATGACCCGGAACACACGACTATTGCTGGATATTTGTTGAAACAAAATGAGAATCTGATGAAACAGGGAGATATACTTCTTGTAGGTTCTTTACAATTTACAGTAGAAAAAATGGATGGAAAACGAATCGCTCGGGTAAGATTAAAAATGGAGAAACCCCAAGAAACTTCTGTTGAAGAAGAAAATGGAGGAGGAGAAGGGAAATGAGTCCATCACCCTTAGAATTATTTATCCTATTTATAGGTGGAGTTCTTTTTGCCGCCTTTTTTGCGGGATATGAAACGGGATTTATTTCGTTAAATCCTATACGCGTTAAAAATCTGTCTGAAAAAGGTAATTCGCGAAGAGCTTATATATTACTTCAGTATCTACATAGTCCTGACCAATTACTTATTGTGTTGTTATTAGGAACTAATTTTTCGATTGTTATCGCATCCATTGCCCTAACAGAATTAATAGGGGAACCCTTTCTATCTTTGTTAATTGCGACAGGTGTAATTTTATATTTTGGAGAAATATTGCCGAAGACCATTTTCCGTGTTCATTCCAATGCCTTATGTCATTTCTTTGTTCCTGTGATTGTAGTTTTTGATTTTCTGTTCAAACCTCTTTCTATCCCGATTGTGTGGTTTTATTCAAAAACTTTGGGTTCCAATCATTGGTTTGTTTCGCTCAAATCGCTCATGCGTTCTCCTGAAGATATGAAGAGACTGGTAGAACAAGGGACAGAACATGGAGGTATTCATGAAGAAGAACGGGACCTAATTCATTCCGTTTTCGATTTGCAACAGAAAGTAGCCAAGGAAATTATGGTTCCCCGTATTGATATTTGTGCCGTAGCAAACGATGCCAGTCGTGATGAGGTAATAAAAGTATTTCGTGAAACTCGTTATACGCGTATACCGGTTTATGAAGAAAACATAGACCATATTATAGGAATTATAAAAGCATTTGACTTGATTAAAGATAGAGATAGGGAAAATCAAGATATAAGGCGTTTTCTTCGTCCGGTTTTGTTTATTACTGATGCTACACCGCTGGATGAAATTCTTAAGCAGATGAGGCAACAACATCAGACCATGGCGATAGTAGTAGATGAATATGGTGGAACTGCAGGGCTGATTACACTCGAAGATATTTTGGAAGAAATTTTTGGAGAAATTCGCGATGAACATGACCAGGAGGAACTGCCTGTCCGACAAATGGGTCCTGGTGATTATATAGTTCGGGCTCGGACCTCCCTTGAAGAATTTCGGGAAATGACAGGTATAGATTTAGTTGATGAGGAAGTAGAAACAATCGGGGGATGGTTAATAAAAACCGCTCAGAGAATACCCCAGAAGGGAGAAGTGCTTATGGCAGGACCTTTCCGCATTACAATACTTGATGGAAAACCCAATCTCATAACATTGATGCGAATGGAATCGAAACAAGACGCAATGTCTTTAAGACAATCTAAATAACCCTATTCATCTCGTAGTGCTTTGGGCGGATTTAAAACTTCCATCATGATAAAAGCCCATTGTAGTTTTGGAATATTTTCTATGTTCCCTTTTAAGGAAATTGTGGCATATTGTTGTGAAATAGTAGATACCCGTGTCATAGGAGCAGAAAATGCTACTTTCTGTATCCTTGGTATAGAAGATGGTTCTTCTTGTGTCTGTAACTTTGGAGCAATACTGATTTTTGCTGTTTCTTTTTTGGGGATAATAACAGGAGGGTTCTCTCTACGCAGAGGTTCTTGATAGTCCTTTTTATCCAATTGGGTTAAGACCGATTTTCCCCCTTCTTCCATTTCTTCAAACATATCTTCTTTTGATTCAACGGGCTCAGGAGAAGGGATGAAAACGGGAGGTGCAGGGAAAGTGGGTTCGGTTACTTTACGGATTACTATTTTCCGTTTCGGGAGGTTCCTTTCAGGTTCTTTAAATTTCCTTTCCGTAGGTAATGGAGAGGATTTGGGCAGACCCTCTGCTTCCTTTTGCTTCATTTCCTTGAACATACGGAATATGGTGGAAATGATAATTATCCCTAAGAAAAGTATTAAACCAAATAGGTCATCAAATTTCATATCTAATTACCTTTTTTATTTCTATAGCATTCTCAGGATTGAGGAGCAGGTTTTTCAGGACCTTTGGGTTGCGTCGGTGATTGAGAAGGGGCTAATTTGGAAATAGCATCTCTCATATCGGTATCGGCGAGAATGTTTTTCATACGATAATAGTCCATAATACCGAGATTTCCACTTCGAAATGCTTCTGCAATGGCTTTGGGAATTTCTGCTTCTGCTTCGACAACTTTTGAACGCATCTCTACAACTAAAGCTTGCATTTCCGCTTCGCGTGCTAAAGCCATAGCCCTTCTTTCTTCGGCTCGTGCCTGAGCAATTTGTTTATCCGCTTCTGCTTGTGCGATTTGAAGTTGTGCTCCAATATTCTCACCTACATCTACATCTGCAATATCAATGGATAGAATTTCAAATGCAGTTCCTGCATCTAATCCACGAGCAAGGACTGTTTTTGATATAGAATCGGGATTTTCAAGTACTTTTTTATGAGTAGGTGCGGAACCAATGGTCGTAACAATACCTTCACCGACACGAGCGATAATGGTTTCTTCGGAAGCACCGCCGACCAATCTTTCAATATTGGTACGAACAGTAACACGGGCTTTGGCTTTTAATTGAATTCCGTCCATAGCCACGGCGGCAACGGTAGGAGGTCCTTTTGTGGGGTCAGGACAATCAATTACTTTGGGGCGGACGGAAGTCTTTACGGCTTCCAGAACATCGCGACCTGCAAGGTCTATAGCGGTTGCTTTCTGGAAAGTTAATGGTATATTGGCTTTATTGGCCGCAATAAGAGCCTGAACGACACGGAGAACATTTCCGCCAGCAAGATAATGCGTTTCGAGTTCATCTGTGGTTATATTTAGCCCAGCTTTTACAGCCATGATGCGGCTATCCACAATAACCTGTGGATTGACCTTTCGTAAAGTCATACCAATTAAACTCCAGATGGACACATGTGCTTTTGATAATGCGGCTCGTATCCATAAGCGGAAGAAAGATACCACTACTGCCACAAAAATAAGGGCAATTACCACTACAATAAGTAAAAACACAGCAATTATCGGATTAAACATAGTTAGCTTCCTTTTTTATTAAGTTGTTTTTGTTATTTGTTCATTTTATTATACATTATTGTTATAGATTTTCAGTATCTTTATATTCTTCAACGACGATACGCGGACCTTGTATATCAATGATTTTAACAATAGTTCCTAACTCAATAAACATACCTGAAGATACGGCATCTACTCTTTTCCCTTCTACCTCTATAATGCCTGCAGGTCTTAAAGGTGAAATTACCTTTCCTGTTTTTCCAACCAGCGAAGGGTCAAATTGAATACTCACATAACCTTTATCCACAGTTTGGCTTTCGGACATTACTAATTTTTGCCCTGCTGAAGTTTTTGTTATTAAATAGAATCCTGCACCAATAGAGCCGACAAAACCTAAAAATTCAAAAATAATGATGTATATCAAATAATCCGGGTAATAATATCCTCCGAGGGCTGTGCTTGCCAATAACATAAAAAATCCGAATGTTCCACAAATTCCACCGGGAACAATAAACTCTGCCAGAATTAAAATGACACCACTTAGAAATAATAAGAGAACCCACCATATCATTTTTTGTTTTCCTCCTGCTGGATAACAGTTTCGAGTAAGGTTATTAACTGCGATGTTTCAACCCGTATACTTAACAGAACTTTGCTTTTTTCGCTGGGGTCTTTAGGGTCTGTTTCAGGTAGCACCTCGAAAGTGTTGATTACGGATACTGTATTTGATTGTGAAAAAATTCGTTGTGCCTCCTGTAATAATTTGTTATATCTTCTCAGGAAAGGAACACAGGTATAATATCCCGAGCCCTGTGAAGATACTATCTCCATTTCTTTTAGCAATTGTTTCAACATCGGCACGATAATTTTTAATTCATTCATGATTTTACTTCCTTATCTTCTTTTTCGGGTATAACGACATATCTATTTCCCTGAACCTCGATAATACGAACTTTAGTCCCTGCTTCAATATAATCACCTACGGATACCACATCCAACGAAATTCCTTTAAACCTCCCTTTTCCTGCGGGACGCAAGACAGTTTCTGTTATCCCTACGGAATTAATCCATTTTTGCATGTCGTTAGTGCTTTGAACAACATATCCCGTTTCTGTGTTTTCTGCATGTGATAACATGAGTCTTTGAAAATACTGGGAATTCGGAAGGTATTTCCATAGTAACCAGGCTAATATGAGAAAGGAAATAAGAGTAATGGTAAGGGTTTGTCCTGCTTGATTGAGACGAGCGAAGTCCCATGGATATTCCGGTACGGCTACTCGGGTTAGGGAAAGATATATCCCAAAGATAATGCAGATTAAACCGGCTATTCCGGTAAACCCGAAGCCAGGGATTATGAAAATTTCTATACCTAAAAGAATTAGACCTGTAATAAGTAATAAAAGGTCAGCCCAGTTAGCAAGACCGATAACAAGATGTGCTCCAAAAAATAAAACCAAACATATAAGACCAATGGTGCCAGGTAGTCCAAATCCCGGAGTTTTCATTTCCATATATAAACCCCCTATTCCCAGCAAAAGCAATAATCCTGCTACGATAGGGTTTACTAAAAATTTGAATAATCGTTCTCCCCATGTCGGCTCAATCTGAATTCTTTCACAATTTTCCCAGTGGAAGTATTTGAGCAATTCATCCATATTTTCAACAGAGGTGCAGGCAAGTCCATAGTCTAAGGCTTCCTTGGATGTTAGAGTAAGCAGTTCTCCTTCTTTGCAGATTTTTTTGATATTTGGGGAAGGGGAAGGCAGAGATTTTTGAGAGGCGTCATCTGTATTTGTAATATTATATCTTTCCCCTGTATTTGAATGGAAAGGTTTATAGGAAGCAAAAATGATGAAGTCAGGTAATCTAACTATGTCATTTGGATTAGGCGACTTTTGTGTTTGTGAATTACCATCGGAGTTGTTGTTGATATTATATTTTTGCAGAGCCGATTTTGCTTCTTCTTCGGTGCGGAAGAATTGGAAGGTGTTTGTCGGAGTGTGTATGCCCCACACCTCTATTTTTGAATCTACCATTGCTTCTGCCAGAAGAGGGTCATGTCCATTTACTTCCGCCAGCGAACGATAACGGGAACGGAGATAGGATTTCGTTTTTTCGTTAAATTCTTCCGAAGGTTGGGCTTCTCCCATAATAATAGGAGCAGAAGCCCCGATATTAGAACCCGGTGCCATAACGATGTGTTTACATGCGTAAGAAATCAATGCTCCAGCAGAAATAGCACCCATCCCATGGATATACGCTACAGTTGGGCATTGGGCTTCCAGCAATAGGTTCGTTATGTCTACAGCAGCATCCACAAGACCACCGGGGGTATCTACCTCTAATATAAAACCTTTTGCCCCTTTATTGGCTATGGATATGGCCCTTTTAATGATGACCTTCATCCCATCGTCAACCATCCCCGTAGCAGGACAGATAACAACAAAAGGTTGATTCTCTTTCTCAGACTTGGCACCTAAAGTAATCGCTAAAAAAATAAGAACGAGTAATATATAAACAGGGATATTTATTCTTTTGTTGTAATACTTTATAAAAATATTTTCTCTTCGATTAGACATTTTGTTTCCCTTTAATTCTATAATACAGAGACCAGATATTATTATATTATAACGCTTTTATATCGAAATAGGTTTTTATTTTCAGAAATAAGGAAAAGGAAGTTGTAAGTGATAGAAATTATTTTTCGTCTATTAAATATATTGTTATGGTATTTCTTTTTTGCGTTAGGAGCATCTCCTGAGGATACATTTAATTTCCTTAGGGTTATAAGTGGTGTTACCGTGTGGAAGGCAATGGTAAACTCGCCATGGATAATTACATTTATGTTGACTACTTATTATATGTATTTTATTTATTGTCGTTGTAAAGAACTTTCCTTATCGCGGTTGGAAAGTGTAATGAAGGCGGTTCAGATTGGATTGATGGCTTTTGTTGCTTTCTTACCACTTCGTCCCGATTTTGACCTTTATAAAAACATTCCCCAATATAGGAATATTATTTATACACTGCTATCTATGAAGGTTTTTTTCTGGTTGTTTTTGCTTACAATTGTTGTATTTTATTATTTGAATGGGAATTCGATATTTAAACGGCTTCCAGATTTGTTTGTTGATTTTTATAGACGAAATTGTTGTTCTATAGACGAAAAAACAGGGGAAGTAAGAGAGGACAGAACTGAAACTATGAAGTAAGTCTGAAGTTGTGGGGAAAATGGGACACATGGGACACATGGGACGGATGGGACAAATGGGACAGATGAGGGGATGGGACGGATGGAAGGTGTGAGACAGATGGGACAGATGAGGAGATGGGACGGATGGGACAAATGGGGGATGGAACGGATGGGAGGTGTGAGACAGATGGGACAAATGGGGGATGGAACGGATGGGAGGTGTGAGACAGATGGGACACATAAGGGGGATGGAACGGATAGGAGGTGTGAGACAGATGGGACACATAAGGGGATGGGACGGATGGGAGGTGTGAGACGGATGGGACAAATGGGGGGATGGAACGGATGGGAGGTGTGAGACAGATGGGACACATAAGGGGATGGGACGGATGGGAGGTGTGAGACAGATGGGATAAATGGGGGGATGGAACGGATGGGAGGTGTGAGACAGATGGGACAAATGGGGGGATGGGACGGATGGGAGGCGTGAGACGGATGGGACAGATGGGGCAGGTAAGAGTAAAAAGACTTTGGTAGAAAATTGGCGGAAATAGTAAATGGTTATCAAGAAATTTATTACCAACTGATGACTACTATGCCAGAACGAATTCGAGTCTGGCATGCTAATCGTTGGTTATCGGCTAATCCCATATCCTCTTCTAAAAAGTTTTTGGGTTCTAAGTTTTCCATCCCGTCTTCAATAGTAATAATACATGTTCCACACTGTCCTGCACGACAACCAAAAGGGACACCTAATTTTTCACATGCGTGAATTATAGGCGAACCGTCGGGCAATTCTTGTTCATTACCGTAACCTATAATTTTTGCCATACTTAACTCCTAAATTTGTTTGTCCCCAAAGATAAATTAGAAGTATAGCAAAAATAAGGGGAGAAAGGTTAAAAAGGTAAGTGTGTCGTTAGTATGAATTTATGGAAATATTTTTGTTAATCTTTTCGTTGAAAGTCCTGAAAAGAAGGTATCTAAGTAAAGGATTGAAATGAATAAAGAACCGGAAGAAGCATATCGAGGTTTTGAACAAGGACCTATTCGTCCTCCGAGTGAGGCATTTAGTTTGCTTATCCGTATAACGAGAAATTGTCCATGGAATCGGTGTGCGTTTTGTCCTGTTTATAAAGGGAGCCATTTTTCAATTCGTCCTTTGGAGCATGTTTTGAGAGATATAGAGCAAATAGCACGGAGTATATCACTAATCCATTTGAGGTTTGGAGGGGAGATATATGCCATTGACGAGATGACATTAAATCGAGTTTTACAGGATATGGGGATTGACTTGCAGGCGTTTATTTCTGCCGTTAATTGGTATGCTACGGGTATGCGTTCTGTATTTTTACAAGATGCAAACTCTCTTGTGCTTCCTACGGAAAAATTGTTATTGGTTTTGAATAAACTTACGCAATGTTTCCCATCTATCCAGCGGATTACAAGTTATGCACGATCACAAACGATATATAAAAAATCACTTGAAGAAATGAAACAGTTGAGAGAGCAGGGATTAAATAGAATTCATATCGGATTAGAATCGGGTTCGGATAAAGTTTTGAAATTTATGAAAAAAGGAGTAACCAAAGAACAACATATAGAAGCAGGACAGAAGGTAATGAATGCAGGTATTGAGTTATCAGAATACTATATGCCGGGATTAGGAGGAAAAGAATTATGGGAGGAGCATGCTATTGAAACTGCTGATGCCCTGAATAAAATCAATCCCACATTCATTCGCTTACGAACTTTAGCCATTCCATCAAATACACCTCTCTATGAGGAATGGAAGTCAGGTAATTTTAAGAAATGCACTGATGAAGAAATTGTTCATGAATTGTTATGTTTTATTGAACATCTTGATGGGATAACTTCTATAATTAAAAGTGACCATATACTCAATTTACTACCTGAACTTGAAGGAAGATTTCCAGAAGACAAGGGGAAAATGATAACTATTCTGAATGAGTTTCTAAATCTACCAAGCCATGAAAAACTAATATTTCAAGTAGGTAGGCGCATGGGGCTTTTTGATAATCTTTCAGAAAGAATGGATATAAAAAAACGGGCTGTTGTGGAACGAGTTATCAAGCAGTATGATATTTCTAATGAAAATATTGAGGATATTATCAATCAGTTTATGAGTCGAATGTTGTAATAATAATTTTGTTTATTAGGTATTTAAGCAAAGTGCTACTTGGTGAGGAGACTGACATTTTATAAGGCGTTGATAAAAATCCTCGTTTCTAAGAGATTGCATAACTTTGGCTACTAATTGGAGATATTCTTTATCTTTATTTTTGGGCGTGGCAAATAATACGACCAGATGAACAGGTTGATTGTCAATTGAATCGAAGTCAACACCTTCCGGAACAATCGCTATGGCAATGGAAATTTCTTTTACCTCATCCATACGGACATGGGGAATAGCAATACCACTACCTATTCCTGTGCTTGTAATTTCCTCTCGGTCAAACACGGCTTTTTTAAAAGCTTCGTGATTGGTGATGGCTGGATTTTGTTTCATTGTGTCAATGAGTGTATTCAGCACATCGTATTTCATTGTTTTTTTACGAATAATACATATTTGTGATTCAGGAATTTCTTTACCAAAAACAGGCATAATACTTACTACCTTATTGTATATAATATATAGTCGTCATTTTCATTAACAATTTATATAAACAAAACGATGGTATCGTTTTGAACGCTAATTATTTATTATTAAACGAAACATCCTTCAAATGTTGCAATAACCGTTCTATAGCTTCGTCAAGTTGCTCTTCCTTAACGGTAAGAGAAAAACGGACATAGCCTTCTCCGTATTGTCCATAAGCACTACCCGGAGCCAGAACAATGGCACATTTTTCAAAAATAAATTCACAAAATTGTGCCGAAGTAAAGCCCGAGGGGACAGGTGCCCAGAGATAAAATGTTCCTTTACTTGCGGGTATTTCCCAGTTTAATTGTTTTAATGCGGACAATAACTTTTCCCTACGGTGGCGATAGATTTGTAACATTTTTTCTGTGAAATCATCACATTCATTTAATGCTTTAATTCCTGCATATTGAATAGCATTGAAGATACCAGAATCGGTATTTGCTTTGACGGTTGCAATTCCTTTTACAATTTCCGCATTCCCACATGCCATTCCAATCCTCCAGCCTGTCATATTGAAAGGCTTTGATAACGAATTAAGTTCAACGCCAATATCTTTTGCCCCTTCCGCGGAAAGGAAACTTAACCGTTCCCCTTCAAAAACGACCTCACTATAAGGATTGTCGTAACAAACCGCAATATTCCATGATTTGCAAAACTCTACTAATTCGTTCAAAAATTTTTTTGTTGCGATGGCACCTGTGGGATTATTGGGATAATTTAAGTAAAAAGCCTTTGCTTGTTTTGCAATTTCTGTAGGAATATCTGCTAAAGCGGGGAGGAAATTTGTTTTTGCTGTGGCAGGAACAGGAACAGGTTCTCCACCAGCGAACCAAATGCTGGGTTTATAACCGGGATATCCCGGGTCTGTTACTAGCACTTTATCGCCTGGGTCAACTACTGCCAGTGCAAAATGATGACAACCTTCTTTTGAACCAATAAGAGCCACAATCTCCTTGCTGTAATCTAATGTAACCCCGTAACGACGATGATACCAGTTTGCAATGGCTTTACGCAGTGCCTGCATACCCCATTCTTCATCTGTGGGATAGCGATGATTTTCCGGGTCATAGGCGGTTCTACAAAGTTCATCAATAACGGGTGTTGGTGTTGGGTCAACAGGGTCCCCAATGGCTAAACTGATGACCTTTACTCCACGGGCTTTTGCCTCATTAATCTTGTTTCGTAAAGTCATAAAAAGATAAGGTGGTATTTTTTCTAACCTTTGGGCTGTAAACATAATAACCTTTCTTCTGTATTTTTTTACTTATTTATCTCCCCAATGTACCTATGTTGCCCTTTATTATACCAAATTCTGAATTATATCTCCAATATGTTTGGAGAAGAAAACCTTAACGCTCTGTTGTTTGTTCGTCTATTTACAAATAAAATCTATAGTTCCATTTTATATCACGAATACTTTCCTTGTTTCTACAGGAGAAGTTTTCTTTTCTACCATTATTGTGGTGGTATACTGCTTTCTACTTCTTTTATCTATTAATTTAGTAAGTGTGGAGACAAAACTTACATAATTCTTTGTTTAGAAAATTTACTTATTTTTTATTTCTATTTATTTAGAGGTTGCTATTAACTGGATGTTTTCTTTTTCCTTAACACATTGATTACTTGTTCAATGCGTTCATTAAAGAATTCTAATAAGTAATCATGTAATTCAGAGTTAGAAGCGGCAATAAGTGTTTGATAATTCTCTGGATGTGTATCTAAAAGCAATACATTATCGAAATTATCTCCTTCTGTGTTTGTAAATACACAACCTGCTTCCTCGGCTACTAATAAAGCGGGACATAAATCATAAGGAGCCGGTCCAATAATAGAGCCTTTTCCGGATTTTAAGAACATATCCCGTGTCCCTTCTGGAAACTCTTTGAAAAATCGAACTGAAATATCTACACACGCGTCTAATTGTCCCGTGACTAATCGAGTTAAACTGAAGGAACTACTATTGCAAGCGAAGAAACCGCCCCGTAAACTACTAAGGTCAATTAATTTACCTGCTGTATTAAAGATAAGGTAAGCGGGTCTTCCGGGGATAGTTAATGACCAGTTTAATGTTTCAATGTCTGTATTGTTTGAGAGTTTTGGACGCTTTTTTGCATCGCTACTAATGATGAATGTCCCTTCGCCTCGTTCAGCATAGAAAATACGGTCGCTCATTACTTCTGCGATACAGGCATTATCAAGGTCTTTATAAGTAGGTCGTTCAATAACACGGGTGCTTGCAACGGAAATAGTGCACCATTCAAAGCCATTTTTAGCAGCCCGTGTTCCATCAATAGGGTCAACAATTAATAAATATTTAGGGACACGTGCATAAGTGGAATACCCCGTATCTTCTGAGTAATAAGCAATGGGTTGTTTTGATGCTCGCAAAAAAGATAACAGGGCTTTTTCTGCAACCTGGTCTATCGCAAAAGTTGGGTCTCCTGTTGGTGCTACATGAACAATATCTTTGCCTTTAAGTGAGCGTGCAACAGGTTCAACGGCTTCTTTAATAAACATGACTAAATCAAATAAAAATTCGCGTGATAGCATTTTCTCTCCACGACCACGACCTTTACTTTCTTGTTTTACTTCGGTTGATGTCCCTGTATCTTTTTCTGCAGGGGGTCTTCCTCTTTTTCTTTTCATAGGTTGTGCTTTCATCGCTGTTGACATCTCCTCTTTTTTAGGTCTTCCTCTTTTTTTACTATCTACATCCGATTTTTTTGACTGTTTAAGAGTAGTAAATTTTTCCTTTGTTGTTGAGTCTTTTTTTGCGTCTGCCATGAACGCATACCCTTTCTTAAGGTTTAATAGTGATTATTTTTTACATATCTATATTAAAGCGTTATAATCCTTACTTTAAATATTTTATATACGCAACGATTTTACATTTTTTTCATAACAATATTTTTTATATAAATAACATAAGACAACGAATTAATAAAAGTCAAATTCATATTTTGTTGCACAAATATAGTGATGTTTTAAAACATTTAGAAGGGAGGGATAGAGAAAAAAACAGTGGATAATATATAATTTTATATGTTTTGAGTATTTATTACAAGAAATAATTTTTTACTTAATTCGGATAACGAAATGGGTTTGAGCAAAATATCTACAATATTTTGAGGCAATTTTTGATGGTGTTCGGGATGTAAACCTGTTAAAATGAGAACTTTTGTCTGGGGAGCCAATTTTTGTAGTTTTTCTGCCGTTGTGATACCGTCAAGTATGGGCATATCTATATCCATTAGAATAATGTCAAATTTCTCTTTTTCTGTCAGTTCAAGAACTTCTAATCCGTTATATGCAAATTTTGCATCAAAACCTTTAATCGATGCCCATTTCTTAAATATACTAATCACATTTAAATCATCATCTACAAATAATAACTTCATTACTAAAATCCTAATAAACCTAAAATATTTTAGAAAATCTATAAATACTGTCTCCTACTTTATTATACCATATAACTAAATATTTGTTTCAATTTCGTATGGAAATTAACAATGTTTAGATATAAAAAATTCCCTATTTTAAATATAATAATAATGCAAATAAAATTTTGTTTGTTAACTATAATTATTTTGTTTTATTTAAAAAACAAATTATTATTATTTTATAATTAATTTTTTGTAGGTTAAATTTGATTTTATAGTTTGTTTTGTGTTATATTATTATCTACTATTCGGTGATTTAGTTCCTTTTAATTACAATATAATTTTTAAATAAAGGTAAGTATCATGCCAAGACCTATAATTTTATTGACCAATGATGATGGAATTCATGCGAAAGGATTAGCGCATTTATCGGAGATAATGGAAAGTATTGGAGATGTTTATGTTTTTGCTCCTGACCGTGAGCAGAGTGCCGTTGGACACGGCGTATCATTACGAAAACCTTTGCGGGTAACGCCGATAAAAGAGAGGTGGCACATGGTAGATGGAACGCCAACAGATTGTATAATGTTAGCCGTCCGAGATTTATTAGGTGTAAAGCCTTCTTTGATTATTGCCGGGATAAATGCGGGGGCAAATCTCGGTGATGATGTTACCTATTCAGGGACCGTTGCGGGCGCTTTTGAAGGTATGTTGTTGGGGGTTCCATCGTTTTCAATTTCTGTTGTTAGTCACGAACCGGAACATTTTGAATCTGCAGGAATTTTTGCCGTGAAGTTATCTCGTTATATTTTAAAATATGGTCTTCCTGCGGAAACGATGTTAAATGTAAATGTTCCTGATCTACCCTATTCAGAATTAAAGGGAGTAGCAATAACGAAAATGGGACGGAGGAATTATCAGGATGAGATAATTAAGCGGTATGACCCGCGTGGGCAAATTTATTATTGGATTGGGGGAGCACAACCAACTCATATTCAGGAACCGGGGACTGATTTTGAGGCTATTGAGCAGAATCAAATTAGTATTACACCACTCCAGAGGGATTTTACTAATCATTCTGCCCTATCGTATTTCTATGACCCCCGTATCGAGCTCTAATTCTTAACATTTTCTTTATGAGGGCTGTTTTTAATGAGATTGTTACGAAAGTTGTATGACTGGGTTTTGAGTTGGGCAGAAAGTCCTTACGGAGCAGTGGCACTATTTTTATTAGCCTTTGCTGAGTCGAGTTTTTTCCCTATTCCACCGGATGTTTTGCTAATTGCCCTTTGTATAGGGAATCGGTTGAAATCTTTTTGGTTTGCGTCTTTATGTGCCATAGGTTCAGTTATTGGGGGTGTATTTGGTTATTTAATTGGTTATAGCGTGTGGTTGGTAGTTCAAGATTTCTTTTTTAGTTATGTTCCTGGTTTTACACCGGAAGCCTTTGAGCATGTAAAAAATCTTTATGAAAATTATAATTTCTGGATAGTTTTTGTTGCTGCTTTTACACCGATTCCTTACAAAGTTATAACTATTGCAGCGGGTGTGTGTACGATTAATTTTCCTATGTTTCTTATCGCTTCCATGATAGGAAGGTCTGCCCGATTTTTCCTTGTCAGTAGTTTGATATTTATTTTTGGTGAAAAGATACGGAATTTTATTGACCGTTGGTTTGATTGGTGTGTTGTGGCGTTTACTGTTTTACTTATTGGTGGCTTTGTAGTTATAAAGTGGTGGGCTTCATAAAAGATCCGCTTATTTTTTGTCGGAGCTTGGAATTTCTAAAATTATTTGTTCCGGGATAGGGATTCTGCTTTCAATACATGAGGGTATATCAAAAGTAAAGTAATCGTAATTTTCGATTTTACATAGCCCTTTAATTCGAGAAACCCTGTTTATAGTATCCCCGTATAAAAAAGAATTAAACAATCTATTTATTTTCCCATTTAATTGTAGATATCCATTTATTGGTGAATAAAAAGCAATACTCCATTGATTAAATTTATCTTTGTATGTGAATGCATGGGTATCAATAAAACCTAATATGTTGTATACCCCTTTTTCCAGTTCTATTATGCAGGACTTTCCCCAGAGTTCAAATCTTTTCTTATTATAAGAGGTTACAGTATCACCCGATGCAAGGAAAACATTATAAGAGTGTGTTGATGGATCATTGGCTACGATATTTATTAAAACCCCCTGTTCTGGTCCTATATCTGATGGAGATAATTGAATGAAGGGGATAGGTTTTGTTCCTGTTGCTATAAGAAGTCCAAAAATATTTGGGGTAAAGTTTGATGATTTGGTAAAGTGAAAAGATATATTGTCGGTATCCTCTTTTTTTTCAACGGTTACAGGATATATAGGCGTTAGTGATGATTGTATTTGGGCGTCGGTTTTAAATAATAGAGAGCTTTTTTCCTCTATCATAGAAATATTGTGATGAGTGGTATCTATTCTCTGTAATTTGCAGGATTTTATCTCTGTTTCACTTTCAGCCCAGAGAAGAACCTGATTGGGGGGTTTTAATAGGACGGAATAATATTCCCATGATTCTTTCCCAGCGGAGGACTCTATTTCTTCATCCCATGATATAACCTTAAAATATAAATTTTCGATAGTCCTTATATTTTTATATTTTTTATTCTTTATAAATTCCGAATGAGTAAAGTTACTGTCAAAAGATATTTGAAGTTCTCGAATTACTTGTGTGTCCTCAATTGTATTATTCAGGCATATATAGGGACCGATATTTTCGCTGTTTGGTAAGGTTACATCCATATTAAGGATGTCATTTTTTTGAGATATGTTGAGATTAACGCACTGCCTTGAAATATCTGAAGAAAAAGCACTATTGTAATAAGCGAAAAGTAGCAAAATTAAGCATTGAATTGTTTTCATAGTAAAACCCTATTACACATTATGTAATAGTTTTTTTTATTTTTTAAGATGATTATTCGTCAAAAATATTTATTTTCAGGTAAACTTATAGTATAGGAAAATAGCATTTGATTTAAAATGTAGAGATTGGAGTTGTTGCTGTAGACGATGATGAATAGATTGTTTTTTATTTATTTGTTTTTATTTTTTGTAAGTTCATCTGTATGTTCAAGTCAGGAAGATATTGTTTCAACAGATACTATTCAATGGTTGGAACATGCAGGTTATCCCTTAAACAATTACCATGTAAAACTGCAATGGGTTGAATATACAAAAAGAGGGTATGTATATGGTATTCTGATGAATGATATTAAAACGGGGGAAGAAAAAGAGGTCTATTTTGATGAGCAGGGGAATAAGTTGGATACAAATATGATAGGAGAGTTCAATTTAACTACTAAGAATTGGAGTCCCAATATTGTGGATGTTCCAACGGAAGATATGCCAAAGAAATCGTATAAAAGGGAAAAAACGAAGGGGTTATCTCTTCCGATGAATAATTTACAATTAAAGCCTTCTCAATATACTTTTAATCTACCTGTTCCATCTTCTTTTGAAACAGAGAGTTATTATAATCAACAGGAAAAGGGGCTATTGGAAATAGGGAAAGTAATTCCAGTAGAGGAACCCATAAATCTTTTTGAAACGAAATCCCCTATTTATTTTACTCAGGAAAAGGCAAACGGCTATTTTATTTGCTCGTTAAATTTCTTTGCAGAGGATGCTATGGGGATAAAACTTCATTTAGTATTTTCCGATGTACTACCTCCTTTGCACCAACTCTATGTTATGGGAAAGGATGGGAATAATGAGATGATTCCTATCATAGTAAGTGATAAAGATGTTTGGACTCCTATGATATATTCATCTGAACTTACTTTATTTTATGTTTTACCAGAAAGTTCCTCTTTTTATCCTGTCCCTATAACCGTAGACCAATATGCGTATCTATACAATGACCCGATAGAAGAATTGGCAAAACTTGGGAATTGTTATGAAGATGTCATGTGTTATGAGCCCTGGAAAACTTTGAGCCGAGGTGTTGTTGGCATAGTAAGAGTTGCAATGCCGAGTGTAATTTTTTGCACGGGTAGCCTTTTGAATGATGGAAACAATGAACGAATATCCCAATTAATTTTAACTGCGTTTCATTGTGTTGGTAGTCAATCTTCTGCGGAGACTTTGGAGTTTATCTGGATGTATCAAACGGTAGATTGTAATGGTACAGTCCCATCTATAACGAGTGTCCCTAAAACAACAGGGGGAGCAGATTTCCTTGTAGGTTCAGATACAAGTAATGGGACAGATATGGCATTATTGCGTATGAAAAATACACCACCCGATAATGTTTTAGAATTAGGGTTTACAAATGAAGTTGTTCCTTTGAACACAAGTGTTGTTGTGATACACCATCCAGGTAGATCCTATAAACGGATTTCTTTCGGGAATAAGACAAATACAGGTAGCCCTTCAAATAATGGGAATAACATGCGTCCACTGGATAGATACCATGAGGTTATTTACAGACTGAGTAGTACAGAAGGAGGATCATCTGGAAGTCCTTTGTTTCGGGAGGACACGAAACAAATTATTGGGCAACTCTGGGGAGGAGAAGCCCTTTGTGATAAAATGAATGAACCGGATTATTATGGGCGATTTGATGTAAGTTATCCGTTAATAGAACCCTACATTTTTGTTCCCCCAAATATTTTTGATGTAGATGGCTCCGGCACAGTTGATAATAATGACTTAAATATTGTGGTGAATGCAGTTTTGGGTGTTAATTCAACAATGAGAACCGATTTGAATAATGACGGTAAAACGGATGCCTGTGATATTCAAATGTTAAAAAATAAAATATGAAAATAGGATAAAATAAATTCAGGGTTAAGATTGTTTAACTATTAAATATTGGCTGATAGGTAATGAAAAATGAACAATAAAATGATATTTGTGGCTTTCCTTTTATCCTTTATTCTAATTTCTAAGGCTTTTTCTGAAGTTCCAACATCCATTACATATTCCGCATTAATGGAAACTTCAGATAAGTTTAAGATTTTACAAACATGGACCGAAAGAAGTCAGAAGGAAACAAATATATTCTTGAAGGGGGTTATTTTTGAGAATATTCAAACAGGTGAGGTATCAGAGGTTTATTTTAAGGATGAGCAGATTTTATCCGATGAACAAATCGAAAGTATGGGTATAAAGAAAAAGTTAGGTAGAATCATCGGAGAAGTATCTACTTATTCTGAACCTGCAATTGCCATTGCACCGTTAGAAAAATCTACTCGTAGGAAAGAAGAAGTATTTCAACTATTGAATAAAGCAACCGCCCCACCTACAAGTATTACATTACCTCCACTTCCTAAGGAAAAATTACTGCAAGAAGAGAAGGACGCTACTGTTGCTTTGGAAAAAGGTGTTTATCGTATAGGGATTGTTCAATCTTTATCGAAATCGGTTGAAGTTACAGGTCTCACGAGTTCGGAAGGCTTCTGGCAAGTGCTTCCTGATGCGTCCTTGCTCTGGATGGTAGACATATACTATCCACAAAGTTTAGGTATTCGTGTGAGAATAGAACCTTTACTTGATGACCCTGTTTCAGACGCCCTTTTCTGGGTGGTGAATGATAAAAAGTCACCCGAAGATACATGGGGACCTTTTTATCTGGGAGAGATAAAAAAGATGGACGGTTGGTTACCCACATGTTTTGCAGACCGTATAACTGTGGTTTGTTGGGTTCCTTCGGATAAAAGCGTTGAAGGTGTTGCTTTTAAAATTAATGAGGTGATAGGAATATACAAAGACCCGATGTCTTTACTTGCGAAGGCAGGGAGTTGTAATCTGGATATTACCTGCTATACGGATTGGTATAATACAAGTAAAGGGATAACAGGTTTGGGAATTGTAGGGACTCCTTATGCACTCTTTTGCACAGGGACTTTGCTGAATGATAACGACCCTTGTAGCCAAATACCGTATGTCCTTACGGCAAACCACTGTGTTAACTCCCAAACGGGTACTCGTGGTGGAGATTCTGTCGAATTTTATTGGTTTTATCAAACCCCTTCCTGTAATGGAACTCCTCCTTCTTTATCTACACTTCCACGAACAACAGGAGGGGCAGATTATCTTGCAGGAATGGGGGGGAGTGCTTCTTATGGAGGGGGTAATGATTTTACTTTATTGCGAATGAGAAATGAGCCACCGGAAGGGGCTGTATATGTCGGTTGGACAACTACGGTTCCTTCTATTGGAACCGCTGTAACGGATATTCATCATCCTTCAGGTAGTTATAAGCGAATTAGTTTCGGAACAAAAACAAATATTAACAATCTCTTTCCTAATTTTTTTCATGAAGTACAATGGAGTCAGGGAACAACAGAGCCGGGTTCTTCCGGTAGTCCTTTAATGCTCACTTCCACACAGCAGATTATTGGTCAATTATGGGGAGGAGGGGCTTCTTGTAGCACACCGGATGAGCCGGACTATTTCGGACGGTTTGATATTACTTATAATTTTACACAGCAATATTTAGAACAACCCAAAGTGCGTTTTCATCAGCAAACCCTTACAGTTACAGAGGCAAATACTACACAACAAATACTTGTTTTGTTAAGTTCTCCTGCTCGGGTTACGGGTAGTGAAGTGGAATTGGAAATAGAAACTATCAATGCACAGCAAGGAACGGATTTTACTATTTCGACCAATCCAATATCTTTTGCACCGAATGCTACACAGACAAATATAACAATAACCTTTTTCGACAATACCCATACAGAATCAGACAAAACCATAAGAATGACCTTCCGCAATCCTCAATGCATACGCTTCGATACAACAAATCAAATGTTTGAAATCACTATTCTGGATAATGACACAGACACAGATGGAGATGGGCTGTCTGATTATGACGAAACTAATGGTGTGTTTGGCTATACTTCCGACCCCAACAAAACAGATACGGATAACGATGGAATATCTGATTATGATGAAGTTCGCGGAACTTATGGCTTTATTACAAATCCAGGACAACGAGATACAGATGGCGACGGTGTGAATGATTGGCTTGAAATCCACTATGGCACAGACCCAACCGACCCCTATGACGCTCCCTCCCTTCCTTCTATATCTATCCCATGGTTTAAATAACATTAAACATACAAGATGAATGACTATACTATAAGGAATAGGGAATGCTTAGACATTATCTATTCAACATTCTGTTCTTCGAATATTTCAGCAACTATTATCCTATATGTGTTTGTATGATATTTAAGGAACCATTCTGAAAGAAGAGCAGAATATTTTCAAAATGAGTAAAAACCCTTCCTTATACTTGCAAGGAATACTTTTAACGAAGTCCTGATTAGAAATAAATCAGTATAATACTATTTACTACTCCCTCAACGGCAGGAGGTTTGCTTGGATAACGAATAAATTCTACATGCCCATCCATATACAGAGAATTACATCCGCCAGGAACATGATTAAACATCTTAGTTGCTTGATAATTCCCAATATGGTCAAACATTACAAATATCTCACTTTGCGAAACAGCACTTGTCCCAGGATTATTTATATCCGTAATCATAAATCGTTCAATTCCTTCCCTCAATCGATATATCGTATTGCCACCTCCATTTCCACATCGATACATGGCCATATAAGATCCTGATATATCTTGTTCTATGGCATTAAGTAGAGCCTGTTTTTCAATTTCCGTCGCTGCTGAGGGGTCCAAAAGAGCAGACACCGCATCAAGGTTATTTGAAGCCAATTGAAAAGAACCAATTACAAATTGGACAGGTACCAGACGGTCCATGTGATGTTCACCCCCTAATAGGCTTATAATCGAACCTACTTCCGATATCTCACCCAATATACGCAACTCATCAGGTTTACCCCCAACGCGGTCTAATATCCAACCGTAATATATATAACTTGCTCCAATAGAGTTTACCGCACCCTTTTCCCACAAATAATGACTAATTTTCCATTCTCCCTTGCGAGCATAAGCCCTGTCTTCATTAAACTTCAAATCGGCTACCGTATCTTCTGCATCCGAAGGACAAATTACTATCGAAGGGTCTGTTAGATATTCTGGGAAAATCATTCGTACCATTGGACCTGATGCAATAAACAAATCCTGCCGATTAGGTCTATCATCCAGAGGCATAATTTCCATCTGAATAGGAGGGTATTTATTCCCTTTGGATTCATTAGCATACATTTTGAATATTGTGCCCCATTGTTTCAAATTGTTCTGACAACTTGCCCGACGACTTGCCTCCCGTGCCC
>DAOSUS010000044.1 GCA_035378955.1 Candidatus Hydrogenedens sp.
CATAAAGGAACAGGAAATAATTCCTGAGATAAATAAACAGATTGTAATACCGATTGCTCTGTGTTGCATGATAATTTCCTTTGAATATTTTATATTTAGAATTATGTAAATAGAATACTTTTTTGGGATAATAATGTCAATTTGAAAAATTATCTTCTATCAATCCAATAAAATTAAGTTGTTTTTCCAACCGTCAATAAGAAGGAGAATGTAGTATGTCAAAGAAAGTAAAAATAGGAGTTATTGGTTGTGGAGCCATTGCGGAAAGAGTTCATGTCCCCGATTATCACGCATGTCCACAAGCAGAATTGGTAGCTTTTTGTGATGTTGAAAAGAAGAAAGCGGAAACACTGGCAAAACAATTTGCGCCTCAAGCCCGAGTATATACCGATTACAAGCAAATGTTTAAAGAGGGAGGTATAGATGCAGTTTCAATATGCACTCCGAATGTATATCATGGACCTGCAACGATTACGGCATTGAACTCAGGTTGCCATGTCCTTGTGGAAAAGCCTATGGCAACCAGTTTAGAAGAAGCACAAAAAATGATTGATACCGCAAAGAAAAAAGGGTTGCTATTAATGGTCAATCAAAGTCAGCGTCGTTTTCCGGAACATCGGAAAGCCAAAGAAGTAGTGGAAAGCGGTATTTTAGGAAAAATACTTCATGTAACAGCCATGTTCGGTCATGCAGGACCGGAAGAATGGAGCCCTACAGGAAAATGGTTTTTCAATAAGAAAGAAGCACGATTCGGTGCTATGGCAGATTTAGGTGTTCATAAGGCAGACCTGATTCGCTATTTAACAGGGAAGGAAGTTGCGGAAATATGCGCCTTTTATGGGCGATTAGAAAAGCCCAATGCTACGGTTGAAGATAACTTTGTTTCTGCCTTAAAGTTTACAGATGGCACATTAGGAACATTGTCGGCATCATGGACAGTAAAGGGCATGTCCGCCGATTATATTATTCTTCATTGCGAGCGTGGTTCCCTTCAGGTAGGAGTAAACCCCGAAAAGCCTGTAGTAGCAAATTTAGTAAAACCCCTTTGCGATATTGTTTTTCCTCTTCCCGAGCCCTATTCAAATGTAAGTTGGGGAATTGATATTGGCGGTGCTTTTGTTCGTGCTGTTTTAGGTTTAGAACCACCGTATTGCACAGGCGAAGAAGGGAAAAAGGCACTGGAAATTATCCTGTCCGCAGAGAAATCGGCTTTGACAGGGAAAACCGTTAAAATAAAACATTAATGAATAGATAGATATGACGAACAATGGCAACAAATTAAATACTGTCTGGGTAAAATTAAGTGGGCATTCATATCCCATTCATGTAGGAGTAGGAATATTCCCAAAATTAGCCGAAGAATTAGCCCGATTAAACTGGAAGGGAAAAGTCGGAATCATAACAGATTCCAATGTCGCTAATTATTACCTGCCTACTTGCGAAGAAATAATCAAAAAAGTATGTCCACAAGGTTATGTAGTTCACATTTTGCCAGCGGGAGAAGAGTATAAAACAATACAGCAGATTGAAAATATATGCACTACCATGTTGCAGGGAGGATTAGACCGTTCCAGTGGTATTATTGCTTTAGGAGGAGGAGTTGTAGGGGATATCGCAGGTTATTTTTCATCATCATATATGCGAGGCATTCCCTTTGTTCAGGTCCCTACGACCATTGTATCACAGGTAGATGCAAGTATTGGAGGTAAAACGGGAGTAAATCACCCCTTAGGCAAGAATATTTTAGGGGCTTTCTATCAACCCCATTCAGTCCTGATTGACCTGAACTTGTTAAAAACATTACCAGAGCGAATATATCGCGAAGGCTTTGCAGAGATTATCAAACATGGAATTATTGCAGACAAAGAATTATTTGACTATTGTCAGAATAACGCAGAACAACTCATTCAGAAAGATTTAGATTGCTTATTATATCCCGTGGTGCGTTCCTGTGAGATTAAAGCGGATATTGTGATGAAAGATGAAAAGGAACAAAATATCCGCGCCTACTTAAATTACGGACATACCTTTGGACATGCTTTTGAAGCCGTTACTCATTACAAAACATTCCTCCATGGTGAAGCCGTTGCTTTGGGTATGATTACAGCCTCAGAAGTGGGTGTCCTTTTAGGATATGTGCCTGAGGAAGTTCCACTACAACACCGTGAAGCTTTAAGGAAATATCATTTGCCGATAAAATGGGATGATTTGCCAATAGATGATGTTATGGAAACCATGAAACGAGATAAAAAAACAAAAGCAGGCAAATTGCGTTTCATCATACCCCGCAAGATTGGAGAAGTCTCTATTGAAAGTGATGTGCCAGAGGATTGTATCCGTCATGCTCTGAAAAAAACAAAAACGGGTTAGAATTTCTACAAGGAGAATTTTCGTATGTGGGATAAAGAAAGCGAATTCGATGCAGTTTATGATAAAGGATTAACAGAATTGATGCGAGGAGACCTTATTTCAGCCGAGAAAACTTTGATGCAATCCTTACAATTAAATCCTAATTCACATGTAGTCCATTATCAATTAGGTAGGTGCTATCTTCGTTTAGGAAAACTACTCAAAGCACAGGAAGAATTGGAAATTGCTATCCGTATACAGGCAGAGCATATCCCATCTCTGGCAGAATTAGGCTTTGTTTATCTGTGCCAAGACCGAATTGCAGAAGCAGGAAATATCTTCAAAAAAGCGGTAGATTTACGGTCTAATCATGGAAAATCCCTGATAGGTATGTCCGTATGTTCTTTTTCCAGTGGAAATTGGGCAGAAGCCTATGAATGGGCATTAAAAGCGGTACAATTAGGGGGAAGTCACTTTATGGCTTTATACTTACTTGCGAAAGCGGAAAAAGTATTAGGACATTTACAAGAATCCGAAGAACATTTTAAGAAATCCGAAGAACTATTAGAAAAGACAACAGAAGTAGCACCCGAACAACCCGAGAGTTATTTCATGCGGGGAGAAATTGCATTAATTGGGGAATTCTACAACAAGGCGTATGAGTTATTCTGTGAAGTAGAAAATCGTATGGACAAAAACCGCGAATATTATTTTTACCATGAAAAATTTAACTATATAACCATTTTAAATAAACAAGGCATCTGCCTGAAACAGTTAGGAAAAAAAGAAGAGGCTAAAAAAATCGGCACCAAAATCCTCCAATTAGACCCCGAAAACAAATTAGCCAAACTCCTCCTTACAGATTAAAATGAAAAATAAAAAGAGTTATGAATATTAGGTTATTTATTAAGGCAACCCATTAGTATTACTTATAACAAATAATGCTTTAACCCAAATAAACATAATTACCCCGAAGTCCCATTGCTCCTATCAGTCCCATTCGTCTCAGATACAAAAAAGGTTACATATATAAATTATACTTCTTCCCCATTCGCGTTTTTTTGTGTCATTCGTGGTTATAGAAAATATCGGGAGTGGGGACGCTTCGGCTACGAGAAGGACAAAAAATTGTAAATGTGTGGAGGCGAAATATTTTTCGCCAAAAGTTTCGGAACTGTAATTGGTATTTTGCCTGTCAATAATGATGAAGAAGCCATTGAATATATGAATGATAGCCCCTACGGATTAACAGCGTCTATCTGGACATCGGATTTCGAAAGAGCCAAAAGAATTGGAGAACGGGTCGAGACAGGAACATTTTATATGAATCGTTGCGATTATTTAGACCCGGCACTGCCATGGACTGGTGTTAAAGATATAGAACGAGGTGCTTCTCTCTCCCATTACGGCTATTATCCATTAACACAACTTAAAAGTGTGCACCTCCGAATAAAATGGTAACTGTTAACTACAATCCATAAAAAATATTTGCAGATTTACATTTTCATACATTGATTTTTTCAGTAATATATCCATCTGTATCAAACCGTGTCCTTCTATATTTGTACCTCTGTAAATAAGATTATGTAAAACAGAGAAAACCTTATAAGCACGACTGATATACATTTTCAGCCTCAATTTATTTGGGTCATTGGAAACGGAAAAAAACTTGTCCACACATCTGAAAATCCGCCAAAAATACATAATGCAGAAGAAAAAATTTTCCTTAGGGTTTTACGGAAATGGTAAGGGACATAAAATTACTAATTTATTTATAGATAAATCGTCCATCGATTATGTAGGCTTGTTTGGTTTTGTAGGAGATTTTGCAAGAAGTGAAGGGATAATACAAGATGTTAGGATAGAGGACATCTGGTTGGTAGGAAATAATTATGTTGGGGGGCTGGTTAGGTTTCTTGATTTGGCTGCTTCAGTAAGCAATTGTAATGTTCATGGTTATGTATCCGGCAATGTCGAGGTAGGGGGATTAGTAGGCCGTTTGGATAATGGAATAATCAATAATTCTCTTTCAATGGCTCCGTTTACGGATTTGAAATAATTGGGGGGTTAATTGGAAAAACTTATTATGGTAAAGTGGATAATTGCTGTGCAAATGCTTTTGTATCGGGTTCCCTTGATGATATTGGTGGGCTCATAGGAGTAAATAGCGGCAAAATAAACACAAGTTACGCCACAGGTGAGTTGTCTGGGACAGTAGATTTAGGTGGTTTAATTGATAAAAATGCTGGAGAACTTAAAAATAGCTATTCTATGGTCTCTATTTCCATGGGGGCAATGCATGTCGGCGGATTAATGGGTTACAACGAACAAACTGTGGAAAAGTGTTATTCTATAGGTTTCGTTTCAGGAGGTGGACCTTTTGTAGGAGGTTTAATCGGATGGAGTGCAGGAAGTATTACTAATAGCTATTGGGATATAGAAACCTCGGGTCGCACTATCTCAGATGGTGGAGAAGGCAAAACAACATCGGAGATGAAACAGCAAACAACTTTTATAGATTGGAATTTTTCAACAATTTGGGGTATAAACGAAAGTATGAGTTATCCCTATTTATTATGGCAAGGAGAACCACCCCTGAGCCGGAAGGAATGATAGAAGGTATGCATGAAGGGTATGCGGAAGGAGAAGGGGAAACCTTGCCTCCGCACAGTGCAGACCAGAACAAAGATTGGGAAATTAATCTAATCGAACTCTTAAGAGTGATTCAATTATATAACTCGGGTGGGTATCATTGTGATGCGCTTGGAGAAGATGGGTATGCTCCCGGTCCCGGTGAAGTAAATTGCTCCCCCCATAGTTCCGATTGTAATCCTCAGGATTGGAAAATTAATTTACCCGAACTACTCCGTATTATTCAAATTTATAACATAGTTGTTTATCATGCCTGCCAGAATCAAAGTGAAGATAACTATTGCCCAGGATAAAAATGTGGTTAATATTCATACTACACCCTTAACTGCTCTTTGTTAATTCTGTACAAATTAAGAGTAACTTAAATACATCACGCTAATTGAGTAAAATATTCTATCAGGTAAGATATTAAACCTGTGGTATAGTAAACTTGAATAAATTCAATAAGTTCCCTTTTACAAAAACATATAGGTATAATTTGGTAATTTTAAATATATGTAAAGTGAGAGGCAAAGTTGTATCTATTCGTGGAGTATAAATTATGAATGAGATAAGATATGAGCCAATTGGAATAGTTCATTCTCCATTCAAAGAGCCTAAAGGGACACCCATACAGTCTGTAGGTGCTGAGGGTATTGATGGAACGGTTGAGATATTTCAAAAATATGTTGAAGGCTTAAAAGACCTTGAAGGTTTTTCGCATATTATTTTGATATATCACTTCCATTTATCTAAAGGGTTTTCCTTAAAAGTAAAGGCTTATCTGGACATTGAGGAACACGGTGTTTTTGCCACGAGAGCCCCAAGTAGACCGAACTCAATCGGTATGTCCATAGTGCATCTTATTAAGATTGAAGAAAATATACTCCATGTCCAAGACATTGATATTGTAGATGGAACTCCTCTTCTGGATATAAAACCGTATGTGCCAGAATTTGACCTACGGAGAGTGGAGAAGATTGGGTGGCTTGAAAAAAATGTGCATAAACTTCCAACGACAAGAGATGATGGGAGATTTATAAAATAATTTGTAAGGCTCCCAACGACGCCTCCCATATACTTTGTTTTTTTAACTCTTCGTAATATATCTCCCTTTGAACCCAACATTGTAATTAAAAGACTATAATTTAAGGTATATTTCATATCTATTTTGTCAAGCAGAACTGATTATTAACAGAAACAAATATTGAAATCTATAATCCATGTTTTTATCTTATTATTGAATGGGAAGAGATAGGATTTCTTTGTGTATTATTGTTATTTTAAGTGGTTATCAAGCCAATTAAAGGCTTCTTCTTGCATATCATTATTGAATTCGTGGGGGATATCCCAGATTTTGGTATACAGGTTATCTTGCTTCCCCTGGGATTGCCATACCTTTTTCATAATTTCGTAGGAATCTTCTACTCCTTCTATGGGAAATAGTGTATCTTTGCTTCCGTTGAAAAACAACATAGGCTTGGGACATGCTAAACTGGCAATATCCGGGATATCCAGATATAAATACAAGTTGGGAGCTAACATGGAATAAGCAGATTGTCCTTGTGTTTGATTATTGTCAGGAACCATTAATGAAGGTGTTGTAGCCATCCAGCAGATAGCACAACCTACCTTTATATCGTCTGACAAAGCACTTAACATCCATGTGCGATGTGCTCCCATCGAAAGGCCTATGGCACCTATGCGGTTTCCATCCACTTCAGGCAAACTTTTTAAAAATGCTACAGAACGAATGTCGTCCCAGGTGATAATTCCTAACCAGGATGTGCCTACGTGAAAAATATTCGAACCTAATCTCTGCTGATTTTCGTAATTGCTCCCTCCGCACTCTTGACGTGCTCCCCAAAACAAGGCATCTATTGCTAAAACGACATATCCGCGTTTTGCAAGTTCATCTCCAATAAACCTGCCTCCATAGTATTTCTTTACCCAATCTGTTGCGTCATCTACCACTTCTTTACTTTCTGCAATAGGTTGAACTACTTTTTCTTTCCCTATACTGAAATGGGCTCCATGGTCATGCAAACATACAACAGCAGGGAAAGGAGGTGTCCCTTTGGGTATAAGTAGGTATGCAGGAATTCGTTCCCATTCGGAAATGTTTAAAGCTAGTTTTCGTGCGATATAAGATTCCCTGTCTTCCTCTGTAATTAATTCGGGTCTGAAAAAAGTAAAGGGGGGAGGAAAACCCAAACATTCCAAGACTTTTTTGCGACTTTTTTTCTTCCATTCTTCGAAATAAGCAAATTTACCTTGTTCATAACGAAAGGCAGGAACATAACTTTTCAACCAATCTGCTGTAAATTTTGGAAGTGTTTTTTCAATGGAGCAATTTTTGCCCGTTTCTATATTTGTTTCCGTTTTCGGCATTTCCATTCGCATCAATACTGTTCGTAATTCGGGATGGGAAATATTCAAAACCCGAGCTGCTTCTCTATGTTTCAGGTAGTAATCCAGAACGGTTGTAAAGAAAACAACTCCTTCCGGAGGCAGGACATCTGTGCAGGAGATATTTCCCTCTGTATAATCCTTTGAGTAATCCCGTTCCTCAAAAGTTTTGTATATTTCTTCAAGGTTTTTTCCTTGCTCTACTTTACCGGTAGCATATTCCCACGGTCCTAAACTGTTTAATACACATTGGTTTCGTATTAAACTCGCAATTCGTGCTTGTAAAACCGTTTCTATTCGGTCGAGACATAAAGCAAAATAAGGAGACTTGCTTTCTAATACGAAACAAGCATTTACTAATTGTTGCGCATGTTCTATTCCTTGTCCTATAAATACAAGAGGTGAACGCGGATGAGGATAACGCCAGCCACCAACAGGGTCTCCACTTTCCGCAATAAACTTTGCAACAGATTCTATGGTCTCATACAAATGAGGTTCGTCAGGGAATTCTTTGTATAAGTCAGGCAATCCCTGTAAGGCATAACCTAAAATATAAGGTTTGGGGAAGGGATTTTTGTATCCTGTCTGGTCGTTCTGAATAAACGGCACCTCTTTTTTTAAAGGTTCGCCTCCCTGTGAGAATAAATGATTATCGCATAACTTCTCTCGTAATTCGCGGAATAATCGTAAGGCATGTTGTGCGTATTCCTTTTTTCCTAAAGCATGATACAGAACCATAAAATCTTTTACCACCCCCACATTTCTGCATTCCCCCGTGTTGGCATGAATATTCTCCTTTGCATATTCAACCTGCCACTTTAAACTACATGCATACATTGGGTCGCCGGTCTCTTCATACGCAAATAGTAAATTATCAAAGCCTTTTGTGCAGAATGTAACTGCGTCATTAGAACGCCACATGAAGTTATTATCATCTTCATGTATTTTAGGGTCTCTTCCACGAATATTGTTATAACGGGTCCCTCCAAAATTCGTTTTTTCCAATTCACCCCACCAGATGGATAACTGCGTATAATTCTGGCACCACAGCAGAAAAGTCTTTCGTATTTCTGGGTCTGCTGTCCGCAGGAATTCATAAAAAATTTCTGAATTATGATTTAAACGGTTCATTCCAAAAACAGAATTTACAGGCATGGTAGATAGATTTCCAAAATCATCGCCATAGAGCCTTGGTATTGCCATAGCGTTCCTATGCCAGCGAACGATTTCTTTCAACACATCATTTTCAGGTTCTAGATATTCATCACAATGATATATAGATTTCCATAGTGAAATTGGGACATGACATACCACAGGCGGTTCCAATAACTCGTTCCATTCTGGCATGTCAGAAGGTCCAACATAGAGACAGGCCGTTCGCCATGCCATCGGTTGATGTGGAACTTTATCTATTTCCCGACTTCGCAAATAAGTTACTTTCCATCCATTAGAAGTAGTTTCGCCGTGGACAACACCTTTTCGCCAGTCTACAGCGTCCGGAAAAGATAATATTCTGCCAGTTTCCATCTGAAATGAAACCCTTTCCCCATCCTTCCATTCATGGTCAAAAGGATTGTTTAACTGTGTAATGCTATCTCCGATTTTCTTTGATATATTTCCCACTCCTTCGATACTCAAACCGAACTCCGGGGCATAGCCATCTTCTTTTGCACATCGTTGTAAAAATACTCTTACCGCAAATTGCCCTTCAACATTTGCTCGTAATTCAACAATTTCAGGATATGTCTCATCCCACTGTAACCATCGAACCCATAGGTATTGATTTCCGTGTTCTATAATTTCCTGTCTTATTTCCTTAATGTTCGCTGTCGGAGAGATTAACATTATTTTTAAGGATTTATCTTTTTCATTAGAGACAAGGATTTGTTTGCCGTTATATTCAAAGGAATTGCCACCTATTTGTAATAAACTACCAGTATCTTCTTTTTGTAAAACAGGTTTATCACAAACAACAACATATTGTTTCTCTTTACCTTCAAAATTATCTACAAACGAAAGTAGTGCTCTGCGGACATACCCTTCTCCCCCTCCATAGGTAGTCAGAACGCGAAAGTCCGCTGGAATTTCGATGCCTTGTGATTGTAATAAAACCTTCTTACTCTCTTTCATTCTCCCATAGGGAAATGGAATTGAGGCACGAACAAATTGACGACCTGTATTAGTTACCTTTATGATAAATTTTACTTCATCCCATACGTTGTTTTTTGGAAGCACCTCCCCAGAAACCAAAGGCTCAAATCGGAATTTCTGGAACCACAATTCCTTTGTTTCCCCAACCTCATCTGCAATGGATAAAGAGTTATAACAAATAGAAAACAGAAATACAACGGAAAAAAGTTGTTTTACCTGAACTATCATATTAATTCCTTTCCTTTTCTTCCTTCTTATACTATCACACTATCCCTGATAAAAAACGAAACAACACTCTCTTTGATTTGTCTGACTTGTTTACTTGACACCTCCGAAAATCTGTGCTATAATGCATGTATGTATTATTTTGTAATACCATACGGACATTTTAGAATGAGCCTCACAAAAACCAAAAGATATACACATCAAATTCAACATTATACCCTTATATTAATGCTGTGTATATCTGTTCTTGCTCCGTTTCTGCTGCATTATCATCATATCCACACCCATGGTAATGAGCCTGAGATAGGTCATTCCGAGGATTTTTGTCCTATTTGTTTGTTTGTATTGCAACTTAATACCCTTGCACTTTGGGTTATAACTTTCGCTTTTGTTTTTTTAATTAAAATTTTGGGTCAGGCTCAAAAGAATCCCCATCTTTTCTCTTTCTTGTCTCTATATTTTTCTCGTGCTCCTCCTTTAACAGTCTAAAATACTTCTTATAGATATCTTTTCTCACACCTCATTATTTTTCCGTTTATTTTTCTGTTTTTATTCCAATTATTTTACATTTAATTTGTCTTTATAAAAGGAGAATTTACTATGAAAAAATCAGGTTTTACTCTTATAGAATTGCTTGTAGTCATAGCAATTATAGGTATTCTGGCGGCAATTTTATTGCCCGCATTAGCACGGGCACGAGAGGCAGCACGACGCTCTTCCTGTGCAAACAACTTAAAACAAATAGGTTTGGCTTTGAAAATGTATGCCAACGAAGCGAAGGGAGAACGCTTTCCCCCTATTAAATCTACCAATTGTGATGGAAGTCCAACCATAGGTCTTGCCACAATGATTGATATGGAAACGATGTATCCGGAGTATTTGAATGATTTTCAAGTTCTGGTTTGCCCGAGTTCACCATGGGCAGGTCCCGCATTGCAATTATGGGATGAAGGAAAAAACCCGGCAACTACTTATGAAGAGGCTCTAGCAGAAGGACACATGTTTCTTAATGGGGTTTCTGTTCATCAAAATGGGATTATTGAACCCTGCGAAGTATATGAACATCCGTATGTATATTTTGGCTGGGCTATTAATCCAACCCTGTTTCAGGCAAATGAAGATTATAACTTTTTCGAAAATGCCATCGAAAACCTTGTTGAAACGATAACGAACCCCGCAAATACAACACAGCAATGTAAACAATATGCAGATGAAGATTGGATTTTCCCAGACATCGGAATTCCTTCTATTTTGGCAAGTTCAAGACAGGCATATCGTTTGCGTGAAGGAATTGAACGATTTTTGATTACAGACATAAACAATCCGAGCAGTTCCAATATGGCTCAATCCATTTTACCCGTGATGTGGGATGAGATATCCGGTGATGAGGCATCTCATTTTAACCATGCTCCTGGTGGATGTAATGTCCTATATATGGATGGACATGTTGAATTCTTAAAATTTGTTCCACAACCAGGCAGTGAAATAAATAAAGGTAATTCTTTCCCTGTTAATAGTGGGGGAATTATTATTCACGAGGCATCTCATCACGGAGCACATCACCATCACTAACACAGATATTTTTCCTTGAATAGGGGCAATTCGTGGGCAATTCATGAATTGCCCCTACGACCACGAATTGTTGCAAATTAGGTAGGGGGATATACGGTTTCTATGAAACATAAAATAAATGGGGTTTGTCTAAAATTAAAAAATTAGATTAGTAATAAAATTCTGTTTTAGTTTTATAATTAATTTAAGAAGAAAAAAATTTATCAGGAAGGTTTTACTGATTGTGTTTAAAACTTACTTATCAGGTTTTTTTGATGGAATTCAAAGCAGAGTTTTATTACAAAGTTTTTTTACAGCCCTTTTTGTTTTGTTAGCAGTTCAATTATTTACAATTGGTGTATTGAGTGAGCGATTACCTATTGAGGTATCGCGACCTTATTATCAGGAATTAAAGAGTTTTTCGTTTGAACCGAGGGAGAAATTTATAATTGATAATGTAGATGGTGCAGTCAATATTACACCGAGTAAAGGTTCAAAGATTATAGTTAATGCAGATGCCCGGGGTTATCCCAGCCGATATAAAGACAGAGAAAGAGTTCGCCGATTTTCAAAGAATTTATTCTAGATTATAGAAAGTGACCGTAGTATAAGTATCGAAACAGAACCTCGTCCTCGTCCGGAGGGGGTCGAATTTCGGGTGGATTATCAAATAACCGTGCCAGAAGGTATTAATTTAGAGGTAAATGTTACAGGGAGAGGTAGTGTCTATATTACAGCAGGTGCAAAAGATGTTTCTGTTCATGCCAATCAAGGGGATATTACCATTATTCAACCTGAGGGTGAAATTTTTGCTCAAACGATATTAGGTCGAATTGATGTAAGTCAGATAAAAGACTCTGCGGATATACAAACAATTAATGGTGCCATATATACCACTATGATAAAAGGGAAAATTAGAGCAAATTCTGTAAACGGTAATATTCAGGCAACTCTTTTAAGTGAAAATATTGAAATTTGTGATTTAAGCGTTACAAATGGTAATATAACTTTAATAATACCCGAATTGTTTTCGTCTAAAATTCTGGCAAAAACCCATAGAGGTTATGTAACTTCGGAGTTTGCTTTAGGCGAAATTACCCCGGGCACTCAGGTTCGCCAGATAGAAAAACAAATAGGTAAAGGGGTAGCAGACTTGAAATTAACCTCTATGAATGGCAAAATATTAATATCACGATTGGTGCAATAGAAACCAAAATTATTACAAAGTAGTCTAACTATTTAACGAACAGAGGAAAAAAGAATGTTCAAGTGGTTAAGTTCTTCTTCGCAAACAAGCGGAGCGATAGTAGCGTGTCCGGGCGTTGCGGAGAAGGTCTCAGTAGAAACTTCCGAACTCGAATTGGTGCGGAAAAGTCAGAAAGGAGATACAGAGGCTTTCGCTGAATTGGTGCGAAAATATCAGCAAATTGTTTTTAATATTTCGTATCGGTTCATGCGAGATACCAACCTTGCAGAAGATATGGCTCAAGAATCTTTCATAAAGGCATTCAAACATATAAAAGGTTTTCGTGGTGATTGTGCTTTTTCAACATGGTTATATCGTGTAACCTGTAGTGTTTGCCTGACAGAACTAAACAGAAGAAAGAAAAGAGCCGAAGTTGAATTACAACCGGATACCCCTGTGGGTAGCGTGGAAACAAAAATTAACGAATATGAAATCGCAGAAAAAATCCGCAAATGTGTTACCAATCTTTCCGACCGATATGCTACGGTTTTGACACTTTATTATTTGAATGGTATTTCTTATGAAGAAATTGCTGAAATTATGGATATACCTGTAGGAACATTGAAAACATGGATGTTCCGTGCTCGTAAGCAATTGCGGAAAATTGTAGAAAAGGAGATTTTTCCCAATGGTAGAGATTCCTCGTGAAGATGAATTAGATGCACTTATTGAGTCGGTATTAAAAGATGAAAAACTTTTACCGACACCGGTAACCTTGCATTCTAATGTAGTTAAAAGATTAAAATTGCACGAATTAAGAGAAATGGAACGGCTTCGTTTCCGTTATTTAATGACGGGTTTTGTTATTACGGTCCTGACCATTATATTCGGTGTTATTTTTTCCATATCTTTTTATAAATGGTCTGTTATGTTCTGGTATGGTTCCGATGCAGGCTGGGGATACTGGGACTATTACCGAACTTATTTACAGACTTTCTGGATAAAATATCAGGGGACTTATTCTTTCTTACTTACATTAGGGGTTGCCATAAGTACTTTGGTTATATTGCTTACCCCATGGGCAAAATCTCATAAAATGTAAAAGTTTATATAATAACGAGGACAATTACGGACCCTTTTTGTGTATTATTTTGAAAAATAATTATGCCTTGTTTTATCTTAATAGTATTGTCCTTCGTTATAATATGAAATATTAGTTGTATTTAAATATAAAAGATGAGAGTTATTTATGAGTAAGAAAATATTTATTTCCCGTGGAATGGTTCAGGCAATATTTGTATTAATCCTTATTGTGGCTATAGGGGTAGCGGTTGCATTTCTATTTGCCCCGCAGAAACCCGAAGCCCCTCCAAGGTCTAACATTGCTTATGAGGATAAGCCTACCGAACGTCCGGATAAAAAACCTGGAAAGCAACATGACGAAGTCCTTCCTGATATATCTACCCCATCCACAGAAGCACAACCTAAAGTTCCCGCTCCCCAAGAACCTACAGGGGCACCAGAAACTGCAACATCCTCTGTCAGTGAGAGGAAAATATTTTATTGTTCTGTGAAAGTAATAGATGGACAAAACAATCAGCCTTTACCGGGAGCCAAGGTTATATTAGCATCAACATCAGTGAGAAGATACAGACCTTCATTGGGTGGTTTTTCAGTAACATCCGGGAGGACTACTATCGAGCCTTATCAGATACGAGGACCTTTTGGCACGAATGAAGAAGGTGTTGCTTGGGTTACGATTTTTGATGCCGATATAGAACAGTTTAAGAAAGAAAATCTTCGTGTTATTGCTAAATACGGGGATTATATTCAGGGAGAAGAACCTCTACCAGAACTTAAAGAAGAAGAATCGAATGAAATTACAATGAAACTATACAAAGGGGGGTCTATTGAAGGAAGAGTTGTGGAGGAAGGTTCAGGTAAAGGTGCCAGTGGAGTTAAAATTATTATTGATGAAGGATTAAACCCTTTTAAGGAACAGGGAAAGACCACTCCATCAATACCTGCTGTAAGTGATGAAGACGGGAATTTTAAATTAGAAGGACTTATCCCGGGCACTTACGGTATATTGATTTCTATAGAGGGCACTCCTTATTTACCTAACAAAAAAGAATTTCCCTATAAAAAAGTTACAATTGTATCCCCACAGGATGTCCAAAAAGGTATCGTTTTTAAAGTTTTACCTGCGGGAATGATTTGGGGATATATATTAAACATGTCGGGGGAACCTGTTTCTGGTGCAGAAGTTTTATTAACTACCTCTCAAAGCATATTCTCACAGGCAGTAAGTGCATTACTAACACAAGAAGCCCCTATATCCACGACTTCTGATAGTAATGGCTATTATGAAATGGGTGGTGTCCCACTAAATCAGGAATGGCGTTTATATGTAACCGGGGTAGGTGGATATACACCCCAATTAAGCGATGTCTTCGCATTAACTCCATCATATCGAGTGGTTCGTGTAGATGTTAATGTTTTTGATGGAACATCTGTTTCAGGATTTGTGCGAGATACCGCGGGGAACCCTATATCACGGGCAGATATTGTATGCATGCCCGAATACAGTGCTATCTTTTCACCGCTTGACCAGCCTACAACTTTTAAGAATGTAACTACACAAGAAGATGGTTCTTATTATATTTCCGGGCTTCCACAAGGAAGTTATCAGATTTTAGCATGGAAAGCAGGTTATAAAGTTCCTATGTCAGGCTATAAATTTGCCAGTGATGGATATTCAAAAGTTACAGGTATTAATATTACTTTAGAACCTGTTGAAGCAGGAGAACTGTCTGTTTACGGTAAGGTAACAAATCCGCAGGGACAGCCTATAAGTGGTGCAGATGTCCAATTGGAGGGAATTACTACAGCAGGTTTCCAGTCTGTAGATGAATCAACAAAAACGGATAGTGCAGGAATGTATAAGATAGATGGGGTAAGTATTGGATATTATGAATTGCGTGTATCATATCCCGGGTATGTAACCCGAACATTATATAGCGTTCGATTTAATCAGCCTACCGATGTTATTTTGCAAACCTTTGGTGTAATTCGTGGGCAGGTGTTAGTAAAAGAAACGAATGCCCCTCTGGAAAAGCCTTTTACGATTGAAGCAAAACCGGAACCCCTTGGAGCAGATGCATCAGGGGATATTACCTTTGCACAATACACGACAGAGACCACAGAATCTTCATTTACTAACCCGGAAGGTAGATTTGAACTCCAATTAGGTCCCAGTGCTTTTACATTGACAGCGAGTTCCGACGAATATGTAGATGGCAAGGCTCAAGCAGTGGTTCGCGAAGGGGAAACGGTAGAAGTGAAGATATATGTATCGAAACAAGGTGCGGTTGTTGCAGGAAAAGTAAATATTCGTGGCGGAGGTAATCCACAGGGGGCAAGAGTATTTCTAATTCAATCCGAATCCGAAACCGAAGCCATGACCAGAGCCCTTTTCGCTGAAGAATCCTCTGGAGGAAAGATGCAGATTGTCGGCGAAGATGGTATGTTCCGTTTTGAATCGGTATCGGAGGGAAATTATGTGGTTATAGCCCAGCATGAAGGTTATGCTATGGGCAATAGTGGGTTGATTTCCCTAAGTGCGGGACAACGCATGGAAAATGTAACCATAACTTTGGGCTCGGGTGGTGGATTGGAAGGTCATGTGTATATAAATGGACAACTGGCTCCCAATGCTCTGGTGGTTATTTTAGGACCAGGAGGAACAAAAACGACCAATACCGATGCTAATGGTTATTATTATTTTGACGGGTTAACCGGTGGTGTATATCAATTAGTTGCATCACCTGTTGGTTCAGGAAATACAGGAGATACAGTAGATACAGAAGATATTAATATGAGTGGCTTGTTTGAGACAAAAGGTGTTCCTGTTGAAGTTAAAGAAGGACAGACAACCCGTTTCGACTTCGGTAAAATGGGTGGAGTGCGAATTGAAGGACGGTGCAACCCATCACCGCCTATTGGAGGTATTGCTTTATTGAGACCTCCCTCTGGGCGTCCTTTTGCCTTTGGACAGGTGGTAAATATGGATGAACTGGTAGGAAGTATGAGTGCTATGGTGAACCCCTTAGGTGGAAATTTTGTTTTTGAAGATGTTCCGACGGGAGAATGGCAGTTAGATATTTATTATGTCCAATTTGGTCGTGGGGTTCGGTATGTCTATAGCACGGTTATTTCTGTAAAAGGAGAAGAGCCTGTAATGAATATTGATTGTATGGTTCGGTTATAATACATGAAAAAAGAAGGTGCTAAATAGTGGCTTTTATAGAGGTTGAAAATCTAACCGTTTCTTATAGCGAAACGGTTGCCATTCATGATATATCTTTTCAATTAGAGCCGGGTGTTATTGGTCTTATCGGTCCAAACGGAGCAGGGAAAACGACACTCATACGCACTTTCTTAGGCTTTATCCGTCCTGTAAAAGGGAAGATTGTCATTTCAGGTCTTTCTCTTCCTCAAGAAATATTAAAAGTCCGTGCGATAGTAGGACACATGCCCGAACGGGAAGTAGTCAGTCCGAAGGTAACTGCGGTTAGTTTTTTAGTATATTGTGGCAGGTTGGTAGGAATGTCTTATGTTGATGCTTTAGAGCGGTCTCATGAAGTATTAAATTATGTGGGATTGCAGGAAGCACGGTATCGCCCCATGCAAACCTATTCAACAGGAATGTTGCAACGGGTAAAATTAGCGCAAGCCATTCTGCATGACCCTAAAATTTTAATTTTAGATGAACCTACCAACGGATTAGACCCGGATGGCAGATTGGAAATGCTTCAACTGATAAAAGAAATTTCCGAACAACGAAATGTTACAACTATTTTATCTACACATTTATTACCGGATGTCCAAAATCTGTGTTCTCAGATTGTTGTATTGAAAAAGGGGAAACTGGTTTATTGTGGAGACCTTCAATCCTTGATTGATAGTAAGGTAAATCACTATGAAGTCTCTGTTCAGTCGCCTATAGAACCTTTTGAGGAAGAGTTAGAAAAAATAGGGATAAAGTTCCAGGAATTACCTCAGGAAGTTTTATCCCTCCAGTTACCGGAAAGTATTCCACAACAAGAGATATTCCGCTGTGCCCAGAGAGCAGGAACTATAATTCGTTCCTTTATGCCTGCGGGTGGAAGTCTGGCGGAATTATTCCAGTCAAAACTTGATAAGGAAGAGGTAAGTTAACACATGCCTGTATATTCATTCACTTACAGACCCTTTGAGGGGAAGTATCTTCGTCATTTCCGCTGGTGGGTTATTTTTCTCGAAGAGGTTCGATTATGGAATCGCTCGCGAATTTTCCAGATTTTGTTCCTTTTGGGAATGTTACAGCCTTTAGCCCGTTTTCTTCAAATCCTTTCCTACAATTCTGCGATGCAAGACCCCAATCATCCCTTAGCTCCCCTTATTCGTTCTGTTACCTGGCTAAAAGTTAATGATGAACTCTATTACAATCTTATCCGTTTGCAGGCACCTATTGTTTTGCTTCTTTTGCTATATGTCGGAGCTGGAACCGTATGCTCCGATAGGAAAAATCGTCTCTGGGATATATACTTTTCCAAGCCTATCCACTGGTATAACTATTTGGTAGGAAAGTTATTATCTGTGATATCCTGTGGACTTTCTTTGACCTTTGTCCCTGCTGTGATACTTATGTTTACGGATTATGTTACAAAAAAATCGTCAACTTGGACAGGTTTATTTTCTTATCTCCCGGTTATGGGTGAGAGTCTTATGTTCTCATTGGTATTGGTTATCCCTTCTGCATTAGCCATCGTTGCTGCATCCAGCATTTTCCCCACAGAAAACATAACCGTTATAAGTGTAATAACTATTCTAATAGCAAATACGACACTGGCGGGGCTTCTATCCAACTTTATGCGAGATGGGAATTATATGCAGATTTCGTTTCCTGTAGCTATATATTTTATGGGACAAAAAATTTTTAATGTAGACCGTAATATCTTTTTCCGAACGGCAGATGTAAGTGGCTTTAATATGTTTTTATACATATTTTTTGTTTCGCTTTTGTGTTTACTTATATGTATCTTTCAGGTTCGGAAGGCAGAAAGGGGCTAATTCATGGATACACAAATTGAGACGAGGGAATTATCCAAATGGTTTGGTGAAGTGGTAGCATTAAATAATGTTTCTGTTCAAATTCCCACCGGTGTTATCGGATTATTAGGACCGAATGGGGCAGGCAAATCTACATTCATTAAATTGGCATTAGGTTTGTATCGTCCCAGTCGAGGTGAGATTCGTATTTTGGGTGAAAAGCCACGCAATAATTTTCATACACTCCAGAAAGTAGGTTATTGTCCAGAAATGGACCATTTTGTGGAGGAGGTGAGTGGTTACGAATTTTTATACTGGTTAGCACGATATTCGGGCTACAAACCCAAAGTAGCTAAAAAACAGGTTGAGCGTGCTGTAGAACGGGTAAGTATGACAGAGCGTATGTATGACCCTATTGCCACTTATAGTAAAGGGATGAGGCAGCGTGTCAAAATCGCCCAGACTCTACTACATGACCCCGAAATTTTATTTTTAGATGAACCTATGAATGGGCTTGACCCAACCGCTCGTGAAGAATTGTTTGAATTAGTTATTTCCCTTGGAAATGAAGGGAAAACAGTTATTTTTTCAAGCCATGTGTTACATGAAGTAGAACGCGTTACGGATACTGTAATTTTGATTTATAATGGTAGAGTGCTTGCCTTCGGAAAAATTCGTGAAATACGCGACCTCATCAAAAATCATCCCCGCACAATTGTTATCGAGACATTAGAACCGAAGAAAGTTTACCAAATATTAAGTGTAGATGAGAATATCACCACGGTAAATTTTGATACGCAATCCTTAACGGTGCATACATTAGACCCCATGCAAACATTTAAATATATCAATGAAATGTTCTTGGATGAGAAAGTTCCAATATATAGTTTTCGCTGTGCGGATGAAGATTTGCAATCTGTTTTCCAATATTTAATTTCAACTCATATCCCACGAGGATTATAAAACAAATGGCGATATTGCGAATTAAAAACATAGGCAGTCTTTTTTTAGATATAAAAACATCCTTTCTTCATTCCTTAACCATTACGCTACGACGCGACCGTTTTTTATTAATGGCGATAATATGTGTTCTTCCTGTTATTATTCCCATCTTTGTGGCTCTATTTTCCCGAGCCATGTTTCGTGAAAGTGGTCTGGAAATTTTTATTCGTCTTTCAGAACAGGTATATGTTCACACACTTACCCCATTGCTGGCTTTATTTATCGGTTTGATTGGTATTCGCGAAGAGGTAGATTCATTAACTATTGTGTATCTACTTACAAGACCTGTATCCAAATTTGCGTGGATAGTAGGTAGATTCTTTGCTTATATGCTTATTTCTACCTTTTTATTGGGGGTAGGACTTTTCTCTACATTTCTTGCCTGTGTTGTTTTAGGAAGTATTTATGTAGATTTTATTGGAATAAGTATGTTATTGCAATACTTGGGTGTGGGGGTTATGGGTTTGATGGGTTATGGCGCTATTAGTTTAATGTTGGGTTGTGCTACAAATTATCCTATTATTATTGGCGTAATATTATTTTTCGGTTGGGAAAAAATTGCAAATGTTATTCCGGGTATCGCAGATTTCTGGACAATACAAAAGTATTTAGATTCTATGTTTCCTGCCCTTGCTTCTCAACGGTATAACCGTGCGGTAATGACAGTTATAGGTAGTTTTCAAAAAGAACTATTTTTTGTTAGTCCTCAACGAGCTTTCATAACTCTTATTGTATTGACGATTATTTTTTTAGCGTTGGCGATAGGGTTTGTCCTATGGCGTGAATTTACAAAAGACCGTGTAGTTGGTACTCGATGAAGTTGAATTTAGGGAATACTTTCCAATACCTCCTGAGCATGTCCTTCCGGTTTTACTTTTCTCCAAATTTTAATGATTTTTCCATCGGGACCAATTAAAAAGGTGGAACGGATAATCCCATAAGTAATTTTCCCATACATATTTTTTTCACCCCAGGCACCATATTTTTCAGCGATTTTGTGTCCTTCATCGGCAAGTAAATGAAAACGGAGGTTATACTTGTCTGCAAAGGAACAATGAGAGTCTAAAGAGTCAGGGCTAACCCCCAAAACGACTACGTTCTTTTTCTCAAATTCCGATGAAAAATCCCGAAATCCTTTAGCTTCTATTGTGCAGCCCGGAGTATCATCTTTCGGATAAAAATACAATACAACATATTTACCACGAAGGTCTGATAACTGAATTTTTTCTCCACGATGACTTTTTAATGAAAATTTTGGTGCGGAATCACCTTCATTTACGGGCTGAATTTTGGGGTTACTCATAATAGTTTCTCCTTACATTTACCTTACCTACTTAACAAGGTCTGGTGATAAATCATTCCTGAATTTATTTTCTATACTAAATATGATAATATACACTATAATATTTATATCTTAAAAATAAAAAAAGGTGTTGTTTATGTCTAAATGGCAACCGCTTCAAATCGTAGAAAAAATTTCTACACTACCTACCTTACCGACCACAGTATCGGCAGTACTTAAGGAAATGGCAAATCCGGATAGTTCTGCTATCGGACTTGCTAAGTTAATTAGTTCTGACCAGAGTTTAGCAGGGGGAATTCTTCGCGTGGTAAACTCTGCCTATTACAACTTCCCTCGAAAGATAGGTAGTCTTACGGATGCCATTGTGTTGTTAGGTTATAAAGGTATTCGTAGCATTGTTTTGTCTGTAACAGCCTTTCGTTTCTTTTCCAATTCCTCCGACTATATCGATAGAAAAAAATTATGGAATCATGCCCTTGCATGTGCCCTTATTTCAGACTTATTAAATCGAAAGTTAAATGTGGCAGAGAGTAATGCCTTTGAGGCGGGTTTGCTTCACGACATTGGCAAAGTTGTTTTTGATTATCTTGACCCGGAATTGTTCCGTGAAGCGATAAAAGAGGCAAAACGGAAGGAACTTCCATTAGTATCCATAGAGCCCTCTCATTTCGGGACAGACCACTCGGAAGTAGGCACCTTATTGGCAAATCATTGGAATTTACCGGAAAATATTGTTCAGGCGATTCGATTTCATCATCAACCTGAGAAATCGGTTCCAGAATATTTACCCGGGACTTGTTTGGTGGCTCTATCCAATGCGATTACATATTCATTAGAAATGGGCGATTCTGTCAGTGATGCTGTGCCTGAATTGCCTCCCATAGTATTTGAAACATTAAAGATAGAAGAGACATTCATAGAAGATTCCCGTGAAGAGATACGCCAAAGCGTAGAAATAGGTCTGGAAGCATTTTCTTCTATTAACTGAATAGATAGACCAATAGAAAAACATCCCATCGCTTTGATATAATACATATAGCATATTAAAAATTTTCAATTGGAAATATTTATAGAAGGTAGGAAGTTTTATTTTTAAAACCCAACAAAGGAGTAAAAAACATGCCAGCAATAGTTGACCCGGAAAAATGCACAGGTTGTGGAAGTTGTGTTGATGTATGCCCTACAGAGGCTATTCATTTAAATGATGATGGCAAAGCAGTCGTTGACCCTGATAAATGTGGTGATTGCGGTGCCTGTGTAGATGAATGCCCTTCAGAAGCCATTACTCTCTCTGAATAACAGTTATATTTTTTTATTTATAAACTCTAAAAAGAGAAATAAATGAATCATGTTTTTGGACCTGTTTATTCCCGCAGGTTAAGTAAATCATTGGGGATAGATTTGGTTCCGTTCAAAACTTGCACTCAAGATTGTGTCTATTGCCAGTTAGGACCTACAACTTGCAAATTGTTGGAACGCGGTTCTTTTTGTAATGTTGGTAAAATAATCACAGAGTTAAAGCAGAAATTGGAACAGGTTTCTCCGGATTTTATAACCCTTGTAGGTTCGGGTGAGCCTACTTTATGCAAAGAATTAGGAGAGGTAATTTCAGAAATAAAAAAAATCACTTCTATTCCTGTGGCTGTCCTGACAAATGGTTCGTTATTATTTCAATCGGATGTTCGAAATGATTTAGTTCAGGCGGATATTGTTTGCCCATCATTAGATGCAGGGAATGACTATACTTTTCAAAGAGTTAACCGACCCATACCCACTATTGATTTTGATACTTTTTTGAATGGTTTAATTCAGTTCCGTAGAGAGTATCACGGGCAAATATGGTTGGAAGTGCTTTTGATAAAGGGTATAACAGATACCCAGGAAGAGGTCGTTCAAATTGCACAATGTGCCGCTCAGATAAATCCTGACCGTATCCATTTGAATACGGTAACGCGTCCCCCTTCTGATATTTCAATAACAGGTTTAACCCTTTCAGAATTGGAAGAGTTTGCATCATTATTTACACCCACAGCAGAAGTCATTGCAGAATATCCCACAGTCTCCGAAGTTATTACATCAGCAAAAGATATACAGCAAGAAGATATTTTAAATGTAATACAAAGGCACCCCTGTTCATTGAAGGAATTATCCTTTGCGCTGAGTGTTTCAGAAGAAATGTTAAAACCTGTTTTGAAAGATTTAATACACCAAGATAAAGTGGAAGTTTTTAATATTCGCGGTAGAGAATTATTCCGTTATAAAAACAAATAGGTTAACTTGTTCTACCACACCTCTATCATCTCAATTCCTAAAAAATTGTTTTTATTCTATCAAGGATTATTCTACTACAAAAATATAAGGTCCCCAACTATTGGCTTCATCGGCTTTGGGCAATTTATTTGTTGCGTGAATTTTTACACCCGGCCTCACTTCTACATCGTATTCAAGACCCGCTTCGCCTTTACGCCTTGATTCGAAATGGAAATCCAATTGCCCGTTATCGTTCAAATCACGCGTGGCTAAGAAATAAGTCCGCAAGGCAAGAATATGATATACATTTCTTGGTGGTTCTGTTCCTAAGGGTTCGGGCACAACCCCTGCAGTGGAACCTCCCGGTCCTACACTGATAAGGACATACGCATCGTAAACTGATGCGGGGAAAGTAAGGTCGCTTATCATGGGATGAGTCGGGTCCCAGGATTCTGCATAGAAGAAACCATTTTCAATCCAATAACGACGGGCTTTTTGGAATTGCCGTTTGTTGACGGGAGCATATACAAATGGACGATTTTCCATGTCCATTAAACGGGTTAGCTCTCCGCCGGGATTATTATTCCCACGATACAATTCATCTGGGAAGGTATAGACACCTGTGGCTTGACTTTTTATCCCCATAGGCAAAAATTCCATAAGACCAATTCGCCCATCGCGGTTTGTATCAAATCCTTCTGAAAACTCATCAAGATATTTACGGTCGCCATGAACTTTTAGAAGTGCAGTATAAGGGCGTAGCATAAACAACTGTTCATCAGGTATTTGACCTACTTGATAATCTTTAGAATCCCATTTTACAAAACCATAACCCGGGGGATATGTATTGTAGTCTGTGAAATAGGATGTCATTGCGGTTCGAAATTGTAGAAAAGTATTATCCATCCGTCGCAATTTGGCTCTTTCACGAACACGAGGTAAAATCGCAAAAGTAAATCCTGCAAGAATTGCAATGATAGCTATTACCGTGAGTAACTCAATGAGTGTGAAACCTTTTATCCTCTTTTTCATAAATTAGTCCTTTTTTGTAGTCGGGCGTGCGGCTTGCTTTAATATTTTCCTGATTACATAATAACATAAAAAGGGAATATTTGGGCAACTTGTTTCGTTATGTTCAAAAAAATTTTTTATATATCCCCCAAAGTGATATAATATCACTTATAAATATAACTTTAACTTTAACATAAGGAGTAAATCATGGGAGCAAAATACTCGGTTGAACAAATATTTGAACAGGCTGCGAAATTCGTCGTAAAACAAAAAGGCCAATGGGAACATAATGACTGGGAAGATTTCTTAGGAAAGATTTCCGAATACCAGATTGATTTAAATGATGAATTAATCGTAAAGTTAGGTTCCCTTTTAGAATTGGGTAAATATTTTTATTTCAACCTGCCTGAGACTGTAGAGAAAAAACAAAAAAAAACAAGGAGGTTACATTATGTCAAAAGG
>DAOSUS010000045.1 GCA_035378955.1 Candidatus Hydrogenedens sp.
AGAGGAATACTACCTGTAATATTTTGGGGATTACATTCAGGAAATACAATTCGATAATATTTTTGAGAATCATGAATATAAAAAACAAGGGCATTTTTATAACATGCAACAGAAGCCGTATTTCCAATAGAAAAATAATATACATCAGGCACAAAACGATTATTGTTAGGTTCAAAGTATAGGGGAGAGGTAGTTATATTATTCCCCAGAGAGGATATGTGAAGAAAAAATATTCCTAAAAAGAAAACAAATATTAATCGGAAATTCTGCATATTCTAAATCCTTGGTCAGCCATTGTTAAGTCAGGAGCATTCCATGAACGAAAAGCGGACCTACAACGGGCAGATGTCCGTAAACATGTGCCACCTCGTAAAACTTTATATTTACCTGTTGCGGGTCCAGTAGGGTCAAAAGTAGGAGAGTATTGATAATACTCATCATCATACCAATCTTGACACCATTCCCATACATTTCCATGCATATCATATAATCCCCATGCATTGGGTAATTTTTGCTTTACAGGTTGAGTTTGATAGTTACTATTATAAAAGTGCCATCCATAATTATCTAATTGAGCAGCATCATCACCAAAACAAAATTCAGTAGTAGAACCAGCACGACATGCATATTCCCATTCGGCTTCGGTAGGTAAACGAAATGTCCCACTTCCCAACTTGTTAAGTTTTTCAATAAAATTCTGACAATCGTTCCATGATAAATTTTCCACAGGAAGATTATCACCTTTATTATTTGATGGATTATATCCCATTATATCTGTCCATTGCTTTTGCGTAATTTCAGTTTGGCTCATCCAAAAACCATTAGAAATAGTGACCAAATGTTGTGGATATTCAGAACTATATAAAGAGGGACTTCCACCATATATTTGAACTAATTCAGTTGTATTTTTTGTAGTTCCCATATAAAATGAACCCGAAGGAATCCAAACAAAAGCAATTCCTAAAAAAGTTTTTTCAGTTCCCGGTGCAGGTTCTGTTTCTTTGCCCGGCTGAAAACCATCTTCCCCTGATAAGTCAATATGATACGAACTGGATTTATAAAATTGAGCCAATCGTAATACTTCCTGGAAAGAGATAACCCAATCCTGAGGATTATAATCTGAACTATGAGGTTTGCAGTTTCTATCTCCATTTCCAAGGGCATAGCCGTCTTCAGATAGACTGTCACAATGATAGGAACCAAAATTATATATTTGGACTAAACGAAGTAATTCTGGTAATTGAATAATAAAATGGGGCTCTAAATAGTCAGAAGAATGATATTGCCCTTGGATTGAAAAATGTAAGCAAAAAATCAATGTTAAAAAAATAAATATAGAAAAGATTTTTTTAAGAAGCATAAATTGAACAACAATCTATTCAATAATAAAAAAATGTGACCTGAACAATTGTTCAAGTCACATTTATGCAGTTTCAATTTTTGTTTACCACAAATCTATAGAACCACTTGTCCATGGTAACGGGTCAGAATAATCCTGAACACCTCTATACAATAATTTACTTGGACCATTCCAATAGAAACTCTTACCAATAATATTATGTCCTAATACACTCAAACCTGCATAACCGCCTGCATCGACGCCTCCGATAATCTCAATACTTGCAGGAGATGGAAATACATGAATGTTCGATGTAATATAAGGTTTTGCAAAAATTTCCGCTTCTGCAGATTCATAAAGAGTTAACTCAAGTATAGCCTTAATATAGGCTTGTGCTGTACCTCCAATATCAATATTCCATGTAAGTGGATGTCCGTCAAATGTAAAATTAAGTAAATCTGCTTTTGAGCCATCCCAACTACCTGTATCATATACCGCCTTCAATGTAAAGTTATCTTTGATATCAAAACCAGATTTCACACTTGTGTCACCGGTCATTTGTCCATATAATCCAAATGGGAAGCGTAATGTTACACGACCATAAATAGGAACAGGTCCGATACTTGCAGCAAAGGGATGAACTATCGGAGGTATAATATCCCACTCCTGAGAAATAGGTGTTGAATTATCCAAAGCAACTTTAAGGTCTAAAGTGAGTGTAATGGTTCCCGTTGTTGTTAAATCAAATTTTTTCAATTGGAAATCTTTGTAGTCGGCTACAATTGCAACCTGCGGAGTGCAATCTAATATCCCTTTATCTACAGTAATTCGTATACCATTCCCACGATAAATTTCTTTACCACTAAAATCTACAATAGTTGCCTTTGCATCTTTCGGTAAAGCACCTGCTTTAATATAGTCATTTACATCAAATTTCACACTGGTCATTAACATACCTTCTTGGATAGCATCTTCTAATGACGCAGGTTCAGTTATTGCGACAACTTCTGTTCCTTTCTGTCCTACTGCTGTAACCTTACGAAGATAACCTGAATCGCCATATTTACCGATGATAATATCCCCTGTTGTTACGGGAACTGACCCTTGTGAACTTAATACAACCTGGTCTGGCGAGACGGTCGAAACAGTGACACCAGGTAACTGGTCAACAATCACAACTCCGTCTTTGATTACACCATTATAAGGGCAACCTAACAGAAAACTTGTAATGACTACCGTTACAGCCAATAGGAAAAATCTTTTCATAACACTTACCCTTCTTTTTAGTTTAATTTATCACTAAAAACTCTAAATATAATATACACTAATAAATGTTTAAAGTCAAGTAAAATTTATACTTTCTTTTAATTTTTTTATAGATGCTTTATAAGAAGAATTATTAAAGACATAAGAACCAGCAACCAGAATATTAGCACCTGCTTTTATAACCTTCGGTGCTGTATTTTCATCAATTCCTCCATCTACTTCTAAATCGCGGTCTCCTATCATTGCACGGATGGCTTTAATTTTTCGGAGCATATCAGGAATAAACTTTTGCCCCCCAAACCCTGGATTCACTGTCATTACTAAAACCATATCTACATCCTCAACCAAAAATTCAATGCGACTTTCAGGTGTAGAAGGATTTAAGACTATCCCTGCCTTACAGCCAATATCTTTGATATGTTGTATCAAACGGTGTGGGTGAAAGGTCGATTCAATATGAACGGTTATTATATCGGCACCTGCATCGGCGAAAGAATCTACATATTCCTCTGGATTATCTATCATTAAATGAACATCCATAGGTACGGAGCAGTATCTTCGTAATGCAGCAATTATGGGAGGTCCAATGGTAATATTAGGAACAAAATGTCCATCCATTACATCAAAATGAATATAGTCGGCTCCCGCCTCAATTAACTGTGTGATTTCCTCACCCATCTTACTAAAATCACAAGATAAGATAGAAGGAGAAATCTTTATATGTTTATCTCTACTGTTCATCTTATATAACTCCTGATTATTATGAAAATAGTTAATTAGGATGTTTTATTTATGGCTGTAATAATTTTGGAGGATTTCCACCTTCTAATTCGAAAGATGCTACTTTAACTTCATCAACAAATATTTCCACCACTGCTTTACTTATATAAGTGACCTTTATATTTAACGGGGTTCCTCGAACATATCGAATTTGTGAAAGTGTATCATATAACCTTGGCTTATGCCATAAAATTTCACGGTTTCCATGTCGGTCAACAAGTTCAACACGAACTTCTTTTGCCGCCCAATCATCATTCATGGTATAGGTAACTTCAGTTTGATAACGAGCATCAGGTAAAGGGGCAGTTCCAGTAGATTTAATAGTATAAACAACCATTTGTCCACGAACAATAGGTGTATCTGCAGGTGGGTCTTGTTCTATGACTATATTTTCTGGTGAGTTAGGCGAATCCACAATGTTAGGAACCAATTTAATGTCATACGGTTTTAATAATTCTTCTACTTCCTGAATGTTTTTTCCTACAATATTAGGCATTATAATTGTTTCTGTTTGTGTTCCTGCACTTATAAGTAAATTTATAAATGTCCCTTGAGTTGCATCTGTGTCAGGAGGTGGATCCTGGGAAATAACTGTTTCTGCGGGCTCATCACGATTAATTCGTGCAATATTTCCTAATTTAAATCGGCTATTGAATTCAATCATTTTTTGTGCTTCTTCGAGTGTTTTACCTCTTAAATCTGGGACTTTTTCATTGGGTGGACCGGCACTAACTACAGGGAATACTTTTCTACCCAATCGAACTACTTTTCCAGCTTCCGGTTTTTGGCTAATTACATAATATTTAGGTATTGTATCATGTGTGACAGGTATGTAAGGACCTAATTCTAATCCTACTTCAAAGAGTTTTTTTGATGCTTCCATTACGGGCATATCAGTAATTTTTGGAACGATAATATATTTCCCACCACTCAGGGCTTGAGTATAAATGTAATATCCCGAACCTGCCATAACAGCAATAAAAACAAGCAATGCCAAAGACCATTGAATTAACCACAGGAAAAGATTGAAAAAAAATAAAACTGTGTTAACTATGGTTTTTGAAATACCGTCAAGAAGAAGCCGTCCCAGAGATTTTTTGGAATTGTCTGATACTGTCCTGTCTGAATTTTCCACGGGTCAAGTAACTCCGGTGCATTTTTTAAAATTAGTTTTTGCTCTTCAACAAATTCGTTAACAACATTTAGGGTCTCATCTTTTGTAAAAGTACATACAGAATATACTATAACGCCACCTCTTTTACATACTCTACATGCTTCCGTCAGAATAGCCTTTTGTAATTTGGATAATCTTTGTAAAGATTCCTGTCTAATGTTATATTTAATGTCCGGGTTCCTTCGTAAAGTTCCCAGTCCTGAACAAGGGGCGTCTAATAAAATTCTATCAAAAGTTTCATCCGGGAAGGGAAGATAAGTACCGCTTGAACAAACAGGAAATATATTCTCACATTTCAAACGATGGATATTTTCATAAATTCGCTGTATTCTTCCCGGGTGAATTTCAACAGAAAATATTTTCGATTGATTTCGGGTAAATTCAGCAATATGGGTTGTCTTTGTTCCCGGGGCTGAACATAAGTCTAAAATTATATCATTGGCTTGAGGGTTTAACGCATGAACACTAAGCATTGATGCAGGGTCTTGTATGGTGTATAAACCCTGCCTCATCAGAGGACAATCGGTTAGGAGATAGGTGGAGTTTAAGGATAATTCTTCAGGAATGGGTGTCAGATGTTGGGCTTCAATACCAATCTTTTTTAATCTTTTCTCTAATTCTTCGCGATTGGTTAACATGGTATTGGTTCGTATAGAAAGAAAAGGAATTTCAGAAACAGATAAAGCAAAATCTTCGAGTTGGTCCTCTCCAAATCTTTGGGCAAACTCTTGTAAAATCCATTTTGGAATAGAATAACGAATAGACAAATAACTAAAAAGGTCTTTTTCTTTTGATGGAATAGGAATATCATCAAAATTTTCGGGAAGTTTTCGAAGCACTGCATTTACCAAACGTGCTAAACCTGCATGTCCAAAAACACGTGCAAGGTCTACTGATGTGTGAACAGCCGCTGGTGTTGTAACAATATCACAGAAATAAATCTGGAAAACCGCAATTCTCAAAATATAAAGTATAGGTCGCGGAAGTTCATCAAGAGAATTATTAAAATATTGGGAGATAATATAGTCAAGTAAATCCAGATTACGAATCGTTCCATATACAAGATATGCGAAAAAACGACGACCGCGGGTGCTATATGCTTTACGACGGAGTGTCCTTGAAATACATTCATCAATAGGTAATTTTCCATTTTCCCATCGCAATAAAGTATTTATTACCGCTGCGCGAACAATATCTACATTAGCCATTTTCTGAAACTTCCTCAAAAACATCACCTATACATATAGGTTTGCCATTTATATATTCACGAAAAGTTAAGGGTTTTCTATTTGGAGCCTGAAGCATACAAACACCTATTAGTCCTTTTCCTGTTTTTACTATACATTTATCTTTTTCTATATCTACCACAGTGCCAGGCTTTACATCATTATAATTATGACTTTCTGTTAATAATTCGGTTTTATGTATTCGTATAATTTCATCTTTAAATTTTGTAAAAGCCACAGGCCAGGGAAGACACCCGCGAACACAGTTATGTATTGTTAACGCAGGTAAATCCCAATGTATAATACCCTGTTTTTTCTCAATAAGATGACAATATGTCGCTTTTGAATGGTCTTGTGGAGTAAATATTGCCTTGTTTTCAGCAATTAAATGGATGGATTGTATTAACAAATCAGCCCCCATTATGGATAATCTATGAGCAAGTTCTTCTGCTGTTTCATTAATATCAATGGAAGTACTCTCTTGTAATAAAATATCCCCAGCATCCATTTCCATTGAAATCTTCATAATCGTTACGCCTGTTTTCGTATCCCCTTCCAAGATAGCCGTTTGTATGGGTGAAGGTCCTCTCCATCGGGGGAGAAGACTGGGATGTAAATTAATAATATATCCTAATTTCGGAAGTGATAACAATTCTTCCTTCAGAAATCTACCATAAGCCACAACAACACCTAAATCAGGCTGTAATTCTTTAAATTTTTGCAAATATACAGGGTCATTCACTTTTTCAGGTTGAAAAACAGGAATACCTAATTTTTCAGCCTCTATTTTAATAGGGGGAGGTGTTATACGAAGATGTCTGCCACTGGGTTTATCGGGTTGACAGACAACCCCCACAACAGAAAAATGTTTATGGACTTTCTGTAGTGATGGAATTGCAATTTCGGGTGTTCCAAAAAAAAGTATCTTCACTAATCCATCAATCCTGGTATTTCAAGACTACCTGCTATTTCTTTCATCTTCTCTTTTGCAAGTAAACGAACTTTTTCTGAGGTAACATTAAAAGCGGATAAAATGAGTGCTTCTAATAACGATTTGTCAGCCATACCTTCCGAAAATACCTCATCTGAAATAGTTATATTCAGGACCTCAAATTTTCCATTCATTCGAATCTTTACCATTCCTCCACCTGATTCTCCTTCAACAATTTCTTTGGCTAATTCTTCTTTTAATGTCTCAATTTTTTGTCTTACTTGCATAGCCTCTTTTAAGAGACCACCTAACTGTGAAATGTCTTTAAAATTAAACATTCTTTTTCTAATTCTCCTCTTTTTAATTAGGTCATAATTTTACAAGAAAAAGTACAAAAAAATCAAAGTTTTAAATGAAGGAATTTCAAAATAATATTTTTTATAAATAGGGCTTGAATGTAGTTGAAGGGTTAAAAAGAGTTCAACGGTATTACTAATATTATTGTTAGTAATACCAATTATTTGAACAAAAAATAAATGAACCATCAAAAAAACCTCAATTTATGCATGTGAAAACATCGTTTCGCAATATTTGCAAAATAATTGAAAAATGATTGATAAACATTGAAATATAATGATAAATATGATATAGTTATATAGTTGTTTACCTAACGGTAAGTTAATAAGTAAGTCAAAATTTTGTAGGAGTAATGAAGTTATGACCCACCATTACCGAGAACAAATCAAAAACATTGCCAACAAATATGGCAAGGACCGTGGTTATCTGATGAATATAGCCCAGGATATCGTTAAAGAGTTCGGCTATATTTCAGATGAAATGGTCGCTCATGTCGCAGAAGTCCTGAACATTCCTATGGTACAAGTTCGGGATATGGTTAGTTTCTATTCATTTTTACCAAGAAAGCCTCTTGGAAAGAATGTAATAAGACTTTCTAACGCAGTTATTGAAAGAATGAAAGGTGCCGATGAGGTAGGGAAAGCATTTGAAAAAGAATTGGGTATCTCTTTTGGAGAAACAACAAAGGATAACCTCTTTACTTTGCTTCATACCGCATGTATTGGTCTTAGTGACCAGGCACCAGGAGCATTAATAAATAATGTTCCATTAACAAATCTTAAACCTGCTGATGTCCCTCAGATTATAAGGGATATTAAGGCTGGTAAAGATGTCTCGGATTTGCCGCAAGCCCGTGTATTATTAAATTTGAAAAAAGAAGGGGAAGTTATTTGTGCCCCATTAGAAAGTGGACAGGCAATCCGAAATGCATTAAATATGAAACCTGAAGAAGTCATTGCAGAGATAAATAAATCAAGACTTCGTGGAAGGGGAGGCGCAGGATTCCCAACGGCAATGAAATGGGATTTTTGCAGAAAACAAAAATCACCCATTCGTTACCTTATTTGTAATGCGGATGAAGGGGAACCCGGAACATTTAAGGACCGGGTTATATTAACAGAATACCCGGATTTGGTTTTTGAAGGTATGACGATTGCAGGTTATGCCATTGGAGCCAAAGAGGGTATTATGTATCTTCGTGGAGAATATGCCTACTTGTTAGATAATCTTGAAAAGGTTTTGGCAAAGAGAAGACATTTAGGTTTATTAGGTGAGCATATTTGTGGTAGAGAAGAATTTAGTTTTGATATCCGAATTCAGTTGGGTGCGGGTGCTTATGTATGTGGTGAAGAATCCGCACTTATAGAATCTGCTGAAGGGAAAAGAGGTGCTCCACGCGATAGACCACCGTTCCCTGTCCAGAAAGGATATAAAAATGAACCAACATCTGTAAATAATGTAGAAACCTTATGCTGTGCAGCCCGTATCTTAGAAAAAGGTGGTGAATGGTTTGCAAAGATTGGAACGAAGGATTCTACAGGGACAAAAATGCTGAGTGTTTCCGGTGATTGTGAGCATCCGGGAGTATATGAGGTTGAATATGGAATCACCATAGAAAATCTTTTGGAACTGGTTGGAGCAAAAGATACACAAGCCGTTCAGGTAGGAGGTGCTTCAGGAAAATGCGTTGCACCAAAAGATTTTGGCAGACGGATTTCATTCGAAGACCTTCCTACGGGTGGTTCCATTATGATTTTTGGTAAAAATAGAGATTTATTGGAATGTATGCATCAGTTTATAGAGTTTTTTATCGAGGAATCTTGTGGTTGGTGTGTTCCTTGCAGGGCAGGAACAACCTTACTGGAAAAGAAATTTAGACAGATACTTGATGGTAAAGGTACAGCCCAAAGTCTTGCTGAATTACGAAGAATAGCACAAACCATTAAGGCTATGAGCCGTTGCGGGCTGGGACAAACATCTGCAAATCCAATATTAACAACCATTTATGACTTTGCAGATTTATATGCAGAAAGAATCAAAGAAGAAGATGGAAAATTACTAACCTTTGATTTGCAAAAAGCCATGAAAGTTGGAATAGAAGCAAGTGGAAGAACAATGGAAGGAGTAAAATAATGAGTACAAATGTAGTTACTTTTACAATTGATGGAGTTGAAGTAAAATCTGCTCCCGATAAAACAATAATCCAAGCCGCTGATGATGCTGGAATTTATATTCCGAGACTGTGCTATCTAAAGGACCTTCCACCGGGTGGTCATTGTAGGGTTTGCACAGTTAAAGTGAATGGAAGACCTGTTAATTCATGTACATATCCTGTTGCTGAAGGGATTGTGGTAGAAAATAACACAGAAGAATTAAATAGTTTTCGTAGAAACATTATTGAAATGTTGTTTGTAGAAGGAAATCATTTCTGTCCCTCTTGTGAGGTAGCAGGAAAATGTGAATTACAGGCTCTGGCATATCGTCTTGGGTTATTGACACCACAAATGCCTTATTTATATGCCCAAAAAGAGTTGGATGCTACACATCCGGATGTTTATTTAGATAGGAACCGCTGTGTTTTATGTGGTCGATGTGTAAGAGCATCTATACATCTGGACAAGAAAAATGTATTTGGCTTTGAAAATCGCGGCATTAACATGCGAATTTCAGTTAATTCTAATGATGGATTAAAAGATACGGACTTAACCAAAGATGACAAAGCAATGTCTGTTTGTCCTACGGGATGTCTTGTAGTAAAACGGCAGGGCTATTTGACACCTGTTGGAAAGAGACCTTATGACAAGAAACCTATTGGTTCAGATATTGAAACAAAAACCGTGAAATCATAAACAGGAAAGGAATGGAGTTATGAGTAAACCTGTTGTTGCTACTGGTCATTTTACAGGGTGTTTTGGATGTCATATGTCTATTTTAGACATTGATGAACGCATTTTAGACCTTGTAGAATTGGTGGAATTTAACAAATCACCTATAAATGATATAAAAAATTTTACAAAACCTGTAGATATTGGGATAGTGGAAGGTGGCATAAGTAATGATGAAAATGCCGAGATATTAATGGAGTTTAGAAAACATTGTAAGATTCTCGTTGCTATTGGCGCATGTGCTTTGACGGGTGGAGTTCCTTCGATGAGGAACTTGGTTCCATTAAAAGAATGCCTTGAAGAAGCATATTTAAATGGTCCGACCGTGAAAAGTGAAAACACGGGAATTATACCCAATGACCCGGATATTCCGGTAATGTTAGACAAAGTATATCCCTGTCATGAAGTAGTTAAAATTGATTATTTTCTACCCGGTTGTCCACCTTCCGCAGATACAATTTGGAATGCACTGGTTGCCTTGTTAAAAGGTGAACCATTAAATCTTGATTATGAACTAATAAAATATGATTAATTTCAGGAGGCAGTATCTATGAGTACTAAAACAACAGGAAGAAAAATCGTAATAAACCCCGTTACACGGGTTGAAGGACATGGGAAAGTTACTATCCTTTTAGATGAAAAAGGGAATGTGCAACAAACCCGTTTCCACATTATAGAATTTCGTGGTTTTGAACGATTTGTTCAAGGAAGGTTTTATTGGGAAGCCCCTACCATTGTCCAACGACTTTGCGGGATTTGTCCTGTAAGTCATCATCTCTGTGCTGCAAAAGCAACGGATGTTATTGTCGGAGCAAAGACATTAACTCCTACGGCAGAGAAAATGAGAAGGCTTATGCATTATGGACAAACCTTACAGTCTCATGCCTTACATTTTTTCCACCTTTGTTCTCCCGATTTGTTATTCGGTTTTGACGCACCAGTTGAACAAAGAAATGTTATTGGAGTGATAAAAGCAGACCCAGAAACAGCGAAAAAGGCTGTTTTACTAAGAAAATATGGACAGGAAGTTATTAAAGCGACTGCAGGGAAGAAAGTCCATGGCACAGGTGCTATTCCCGGTGGAATTAATAAAAACCTTTCTATCGAAGAAAGAGATGTATTTTTGAAGGATATAGATACTATTCTAAAATGGTCTGTGGAATCAGTCGAATTATGTAAAAAAATAGTTAAAGAGAAGTTAGACTTTTTCCTTAAATTCGGTTATTTTGATTCAAACCATTTAAGTATCGTTCGGAAAGATGGCTGTCTTGACTTATATGATGGTTTATTAAGGGCTAAAACCGCCGATGGAAAGATTATCTTTGATATGGTTAAACCCGAAGATTACCTTGATTACATAGCGGAAGAAGTTCGTCCATGGAGTTATATGAAATTCCCGTTTATCCGTTCTTTAGGAAAGGAAAAAGGATGGTATCGGGTAGGTCCCTTGGCAAGAATTAATAACTGTGATTTTATTGATACTCCATTAGCAGAAAAAGAGAGACAGGAGTTAATGTCATTAACGGGTGGTAAACCTATAAATGCGTCTATGGCTTACCACTGGGCAAGATTAATAGAGATGCTCCATTCGGCAGAAAAGATTAAAGACTTATTGAACGATCCTGATTTGCAGGGTACAAATCTAATAACCCAAGGCACAAAACAAAAACGAGGTGTGGCATGGATAGAAGCCCCTCGTGGTACTTTATTCCATCATTATGAAATTAACGACAATGACCAAATTGTCCTTGCAAATCTAATTGTATCTACAACTAATAATAATGAACCTATGAATCAGGTGGTAAATGTTCTGGCAAAAGATTATTTGCAAGGAAAATCGGAGATAACGGAAGGATTATTGAATACGATTGAAGTAGGTATTCGTGCTTATGACCCCTGTCTGAGTTGTGCAACTCATGCCTTGGGTCAGATGCCCTTGCAAGTCCAAATATTGAACCATGAAGGTAAGGTCATTAATGAACTTATTAGAGGATGAAAAAATACTTATCTTCGGTTATGGAAATCCAGGGCGTCATGATGATGCGTTAGGACCCTTATTGGTCCAGCGTATTCAACAGATGAACTGGGACCATATCTATACAGATGCCGATTACCAATTAAATATTGAATTAGGTGCTGAACTGGTCAACTATGATAAAGTAATATTTGTAGATGCATCAAAAGAAGGCGATGAACCTTTTTTTATAAAAAAAGTATTCCCTTCAAAAAACATAACCTTTTCAACACATTCTGTCAATGCAGAATCAATTGTGGCTATTTGTGATGAATATTTTGGTTCTGCACCAGAATCCTGGATATTAGGTATCCGAGGTTATGATTTTACAATAGGCGAAGGGATTACAGAAAAAGCAAAAAGTAATTTTGAATTAGCATGGCAATATCTTTGTAAAATATTAAACCAACAAAGGAGAAGGGAAAATGGAACCAAAGAAAGTTATACTTATTATTGATGATGACCCTGATATTCGTTCTGCATTAAGGGTTATGTTAGAATCCGCAGGATTTGTCGTTGGCGAGGCTGCTAACGGAGAAGAAGGCTTAAAGGCAGTCCAGAGAATAAAACCTGACGCAGTCATTATAGATTTAATGATGGAAAATGTAGATTCCGGTAGTCAGGTTGCTATAAAACTAAAAGAAGATAAATATCCCGGACCTATGTATATGTTAAGTTCCGCAGGTGATGCGGTTCGTTATAACATTGACGCTCGCGAACTGGGATTGGCTGGAATTTTCCAGAAACCCGTTGACCCGAAGGTCTTAATTTCTACCCTGAAAGCAAAATTGGGTGTAGCATAAAAAAGAAAGTCTGTTTAATAATAAAAAAAACGGAGCTTTGCTCCGTTTTTTTTATACAATAGATAAATAAATGTTCTTAATGAAAAAATGTCAAGTACTTCAGGTAAATATTCCCAGTCACTATTATCTAAATTAATTCGTTTTTTCCTTCGAGATGAAGAAGGCTCTTTTCCTATTTTTTTACATAGCCTTCGTTTAGAAGACCAATTATATGATTTTACAATTATACGGTTTTTTGTTGCTGTTCTGATTGTTATAGGTTCTTTTTTCGCAAAGTATATATTAGGAATTGACCAATTAAATCATTATGCCTTAATTTTGTTAGCAATTATTTTATTTGTGGCAAATACCATAAATTTTATAATTGCTTTTCCGTCAAGAAGAAAAAAAAATAAATCATCTACTTACCGTTTCTTACTTGTTTTTATTTTACATCTGTCTATTGCTACCGATTTTTTATTCCTTACCATTGCGATATGGTTAGTGGGAGGTGTTTATTCTCCTTTTCAAACATTCTTTATATTTCATGTGATTATTGCAAGTGTTTTATTTAGTCCTTTAATTGCATTTGCCTATACGATTTATGGTTATTTACTCTTTTTGACATTGGCAATTCTTATCTGGCTACAATGGCTTCCACAAATGTATCCAATGGGAGCAGTTCCATCAAATAATCCACCTACAGGGACATACATTATAACAGTTGCTGTTGTTCAAGGGTTGTTATTTTTCTTAACAGCATCACTCACAACTCATTTAATGTATTTCCTGAGGGAAGGACAAAGGCAAATTGTAAGAATAAACAAAGATTTAGAAAGATTGTGTGACCAGAGAAAAGGATTTTTACAAATAGCTTTGCATAATTTAAGAGCCCCTATTTCCGCAATAGCCATGCACTTGCAAAATTTGCTTTATGGATATGGAGGTGAATTAAACGAAACACAGAAAGGTTGGGTTCAACGCTCATTAACGAGAATTGACGAATTGGTATCTTTCCTACACGATTTAGAAAATCTTTCTGTAATGGAAAATGCAGATTTATTAAGAGAGGCAAAAGAGTTCGAGTTAAATAGTCTTATTGAAAAGGTTATTAAGGAAAATCAAGATTTAATAGCAAGCAAAAATCATGAGATAAAAGTAGAACTACCTGAAAAAAAGATATTTGTTTCAGGTATTCAGCGATTAATTCAAGAGGCTATTCTGAATTTTCTAACGAATGCTATTAAATATACACCCCAGAATGGCAAAATAATTGTTCGTGCATATATGCATTCATCGTATGTTCGAATTGAAGTTGAGGATAATGGCATTGGAATATCACAAGAAGATATCCCAAAACTATTTAAGGAATTTGTTCGCTTAAAACAACAAAAAGTAGAAGGGGTTGATGCAACAGGTTCGGGTTTGGGTTTGTATATTGTGCGACAGGTAATAGAAAGTCATGGGGGAAAGGTTTTCGTTAAAAGCCAGCCTGGCAAAGGAAGTATTTTTGGTTTCGATTTACCTATAATACGAAAAAAATGAAACATTCCCTTAATGAATGTAGTCTACAAAACCGAACAATCTAAAAAGACCAATTTTAATATATATAGATGTTTTAAAAAGTTCTGTCCGAACTTTCTTTGTTTATCCTTTAATCACCTTGTAAATGAATATCTAATAATAAGGTATTATTATGAATTACTATAGACCTCTTGTACGCTTTATTATTTTTGCTTTATTTGGATTAGTATTAGAAGTGTTTATGTCAAGTACTGTTGATTTTCATGATAATGTGAATTTGAGGGGACATACTTCCCTATGGATGATATTCGATTACGGCTTGATAGGTATTATAACACCATGGTTAAGAAATCCCATGAAAGCAAAGGGTATCCCTTTTCCTGTTAGAGCATTTATTTATATGTTAGGTATTTTTATTGTGGAATATATTTCAGGTATTTTGTTTCATAAAATCTTTGGTTTAAATATATGGGATTATTCCCAATTTCGTTATAACCTACATGGGCAAATAACATTGGAATTCGTTCCAGTATGGTATACATTAAGTTTAACAATAGAAAAATTATATGAATGGGTAGATAAAGCCTCCTGGGCAATACTTACAAAAACACCCGAAGGATATATACCTGATTAAAATGCTTTTTTATATAAACAAGTAAGTAAAAAAAATCAATCTCTTTTTCTATATAGATAATGGTTGATTTGTAAGTAGTTCCTATTTACTTTCGGATTTAATGCATAATTAGGCAAGAAAGTTGGAATATGAAGAAAACAGAAATAGAAGTTATAAAAGAGTTTTTTGTCGAAATATTACCATATATCGTTGATAGTTATAAAAGAAAAGAGGAATTAACTATCTCTACAAAAAAAGATGCGACAGACTTTTTGACAGAAGTAGACCTTTTTGTTCAAAGTTCTTTTATAAAGAAGATAAAAAGTTTCTTCCCTGAAGACCTTATTATTGGCGAAGAAGCAGGCTTTTCCCAATATGAAGAAGATTATAAGGGACGCGTATGGATTATCGACCCTATTGATGGGACGGCCAATTTTGTAAGAAGTTATTTCCCCGCATTCGTAGTAGCCATTGCTTTCGCAAATAATGGAGAATTGGTTAGTTCCGGTGTTTTGGTGCCTATTACGGGAGATGTTTTCATCGCGGAAAAGGGGAAAGGTGCTTGGTGTAATGGGCAAAGAATAGAAGTGTCTATTAAGAAAAATTTAAATGAATCTTGCGTTCAATTGGATGTTGGTAGAAAATCATCAAGAAAAGAAAGACTTCCTTTTTTCATAAATCCAATTCTCTATTTTGGGCAAGTTCGTTGTATTGGCTCTGCAATATTGGCATTGATACAGGTTGCTATGGGTGTTGCAGATGCTTATATCCATGCTTCATTGCAACCGTGGGATTTTTTAGCCGGCAAATTGATTTTAGAAGAAGCAAAAGGGAAGATAACCCAAATAGATGGAACACCTGTTCATTTGTTCTCAAAAAATAATGGGATTATTGCAACAAACGGTTATATTCATGAGGAATTGCTAAAAATTTTAAATGAAACTTTAAAATAAATTCGTTTAGCCACAAATCTGCAAATATAAAAAAGAAAGAAAAATTTATTTGTGTGTAAATAGTATTCTTTTAATTGCTTCGGGTTTTGCGTGAACAGCGTCATAAAATTCCGTGGAATTACAACCACATTTCATTGCATCAAAACTACCATAAACAGGTATATCAAGAGAATTAAATACCCCCTCCATGTATTTTTCTACATCGATGATAATTTTATAGATTTTATTTTTAGAAAGAATTTCATACGAACGCGGATGAATAGGAATAAGAATTACTTCAATTTCAACGCCGTCTTTCTTTACAATTTTCAGAAACTCTTCAAAAATTTGTTTTCGAATCGGGTCTAATTCTCTGTAATTAATTAATCCTTCGGGATGTTTGAATGCATACCGTTCCGCTTTTAATTCAATTTCTTGTTGTGTTTTTTCCCGTCGGGAGGATTCGTAAATAATACTGCCATCAGGTCGAATAACTTTTTCTTCTGTTTCATAATGTTCTATGGGTTTGGGACGGGGAATCTTGCCTACTACCCATGCGGGAAAAAAACGTATAGATTCTTGAAAATATCCCGGGGAAAGTATCTGGAAATATCGGGGGTCTATCCATTTTATAATAAAATCTTTTAATGTAGTATGTTGAACTATCTCCATGCGTTTCATGGCATTATCGAATTCTTGAAAAAGATGAAAGTTGCTTTTCGCATAAGCATTAAAATAATGCAGGTCAGGGCATAGAATAAGTTTTTTGGGAAGTTTATTGGCTTCGTAGAATACCTGATAATTTGCGATAATATCCTCTAAATTTGCGGAAGGAAGACTACAGTTCAAAAGATGCCGATTTGGGAAAAAAGATGAGTCAATAATCATTGCACGGCTTGAACCCATTACTATAATATCCGGCTTTGCTTCTAATGATGAAATTCGTTCTTTAACGATTTTTCGGTAGTCTACATTAATGGCATTTATTACACCATAACCTTCATTAAGCCATTGAGCAATTTGCTTTTCCTGGCTTTTTCTTAGAAGACCCGATGGGTCAATTAAAACATTCACGGAGATAAAGAATAAAAAGAAAGGAATTAAAAGGATAATAGGTAGCAATTCTTTATATTTAAATCTATTCATAAATATCCCTTAAAATTGAAAATAAATAAAAGGTGAACTATTCCAGACACCATAAAATGCAATTAAGAAAAGAAAAATATAGTAGCAAGCCCATCTTATTGCTATATTTCGTTGTTCAAGTTTTTCTCGTAAGGAAATACCGTATGATTGAAACGCCTCCACAGTTATCAAAAATAATAAAGAAATTATTGCTACATGAAACTCTTGCTCTGTCGGCATACCTAAACTAACGACAAAATCATCAAAATCCAATCCACGAGTAGGATTCGACCAACCTGTTAGAAGATTCGACCAGATGTAAAACACATCGCCTATCTTTTCAGCACGGAACGGAACCCCAAAAAATAAGAAAATAGAGTAAGTTATTAACATTTGTATACCCTGATGAACTTTCGGAAAATGGGTCAAACCGATTTTTTCAACAATAATTTTTCGTATATCACGGGTCAAGAGGGATATAACAAGGCATAATCCCATTAAAAAACCCCAGAATATATAGGTCCAATTTGCCCCATGCCATACACCACTTAAAGTAAAAACAATAATTAAGTTTCTACATGTATTCAAGACACCATAACGACTGCCTCCCAAAGGATAAAAGACATAATCTCGGAACCAATTCATCAGTGAAATATGCCACCTTCTCCATAATTCAGGAAAGGAACGGGAAAAATAAGGTCGCTCGAAATTTTGTATTAAGTTAATTCCTAATACTTTTGCAGAACCTACGGCGATGTCAGAATAGCCTGAAAAATCACAGTATATCTGCCAACTGGAAAAAACCATTGCAAAAAGAAGCCCCATACCTTCATGAGATTGTGGATTAGCAAAGACATAAGCAGACATCATACCTAATCGGTCTGCAACAACAACTTTTTTGAAAAGTCCCCACGCCATTAATTTCAGTCCATCACTAACCCGTTTTATATCAAAATTATGAAATTGCTTAAGTTGTGGGATTAATGTGTCCGCTCTTTCAATAGGACCAGCCACTAACTGTGGAAAAAAGGTAACATAAAGAGCAAAAATTCCAAAATGCCTTTCCGGTTTTATTTTTCGACGATAAACATCAATTGTATATGCTAATGTTTGGAATGTATAAAATGAGATACCAATAGGTAATAGCAGGGAAGAGTAACGAATGTTTATAGGTATATTTAGATAAATAGATAGTTTTTCAACACTATCCATAAAAAAATTGTAATATTTAAAGGTAAAAAGTATCCCTAAATTTATCAAAAGACTACAACATAAAATTAATTTTCGTTTATATTCAACCTCTGTTTTTTCCAACAATACCCCGCTAATATAATCAACAATCGTTGAAGCAAGTAAAAGCAAAACATAAATAGGTATCCATGCCATATAGAAGTAATAACTGGCAATAAGTAGTAATACCCAACGATATTTATGAGGTATTAAAAAATATAAAGTAACTACAATAGGAAAAAATATAGCAAAATGAACAGAATTAAACAACATAGTTTTAGTATTTTTATGTTTTTATTTATTTGTTTTTATTTGTGTTGTGATAGATATATCTTCTTCTACATCGGGATATATTTCTAACATAAATTCCCAATTTCCTCCTAAATTCACAATCTTAAGGAGGAGGGTATTATATCCTTTCTTCAATTCTGATGTAAAAGCATCTGTGCCCGGTTCACAGGTTGCCCCATCTTTAGAAAATCTTGAATATACTTCTTTTCCATTTAGGAAAACTTTTCCACCATCATTCATACCTAATTCAAACAGGGCATTTTGTTTTTCCTTTGAATAAATATAAGTGAATGCATAAACAATGCCGGGTTCCATTCCAAATATTTCGTGAAGTTTAACCTTTGTTAATTTCGTTTTTATAGAGTTATAGGGAACGATTTTTATATTGTTATATATCTTTTTAAGTTCGTTTATATCTTTATCTGATAATTTTTCTATCTTGTCTTCTCCTCCTAAATCTATTAAAAAGTCTTTTCGCAAACTTTCATGAGAAAATTCTGTATCTTTTAATGTGTCTGGAAAAGGTCCTAACAATATCCAATCTGAAACAAAGTTCGTTGTAGGAGTTTTTAAGTTATCTTTAATAACAATTTGAGCAGATTTCAAAGCATTGTTTGCAATTTCAAAATTACCATGACTTATATTGGAAGTTATAATTCCAGAACGAACACGAGGTCCTAAATAAATAATAGGTTTTTCTATGGATGACCCTATAAACTCACAATTTGATATGATTAAATACCTATTATTGGCATTAATACATGGAAAACCTTTTGAAACACGGTCCCAACCACTGAAATGACAGGCATTAAGGGTAAAACTTCCCTGTCCTTCCGTAAAAACTTGATAATCGGAATTCTTCGTTCCCCAGAAACCGCATCCAACAAATTTTACAGGACCTCGATTGGTTGGACTTAATATAACCTTTGCCATAAAAGATGAATTTAAAAAAGTAATACCTGCATTTTCCATTGCACTATCCACTTTTACAGCACAGGGAGTAACATCCATATAGCAATGGGTGTATGTTCCACTACCAGGTAAATTTTTGGTCACATTTTTATTTTCATCATATATAGGACCTGCAATAAATTGCATGCCAATGGAATAAAAGATACTAAAAAGGTTATAACCCATTTCACCATCAGTCTTTCCTATGATAAAAGCAATTCCTTCCCTTTGCGTAAATTTCCAGAGGGGACTATTGGGATTTAAATCCCAGAAGGGCCAAAAGTGAATATCTTCAATTCTACCGACATCATAACACTGGTTGATATAAAGACCACGATATAATGGATATGCATGTATATTTTTTATTTTGTGTCTGCCTGTGGGGAATGTTCCAAAATCTATGGCTTTATAGGGATTAATAAGCGTTAAATCTATAAGAGAAACATCATCAGCAGGACCGTTAGATTGAATTGTCCATGGATAGGGGATAGGTGGGTCTGTTTTTGTTTGTTCAGGATAAAAAACAGCAAATCCTTTCAATGTTGAACTTGTATTAACCCGAATAAAGGGAGTTCCATCTTCTTCCCCTTTACCAGAAACTGCAAGTAAAACACTTCCTGCTTTAGTCGGTTCTCCCCGAAAAGGAGCACGCCATATTCCCTCAAGCGTTACATTTTCAGGAACAATTAAATTTCCTTTTATAAGGTAAGAACCTATAGGAAGGAATACTATTCCTCCTTGTTTTTCACCGGCGATATTTAATGCTTTTTGAATAATTTCTGTATCATCTGTGTTGCCATCACCTTTGGCTCCCAGTTCTTTTACATTATATATATCTGAACAGGGTATCTTTTCTCCAAAAAAAAGAAAAGCAGACAGAAAAAAAACAAGGAAAGTAGTTATAACAATAGACGGTTGTTTTCTAAAAGGAAATGACACGCTAATATTTTCCTTAAAACTATCCTTTAACGACAAAGTTTATTAATTTTCCAGGAACATATATTTCTTTAATAATTTGTTTACCTGAAAGGTGAGGAAGTATTTTTTCTTCTTTACGGGCTTGTTCCAGAATTTCCTTATCACTTGAATTCACAGATATAGTAATTTTCCCTCTTAATTTTCCATTTACCTGAATAGGTATTTCAATTGTGTCTTCTTTGATAAGATCTTTATTATATTCAGGCCAGGGTTCGTATGCTAATGTTTGATTATGTCCTAACCTTTGCCATATCTCTTCAGCAATATGAGGAGCAAATGGAGATAAAATGAGTATAAATTTTTCACCAATATGTTTATCTATCTTGTCTGTTTTATTTGCGGAATTAACAAATTCCATCATTTTAGCGATAGCCGTATTAAACTGTAAATTTTCAATATCTTCAGAGACCGATTTAATTGTTTTATGTAGTTCTTTTTCTAAAGTGGAATCTCCACCTGAATTTACAAATCGGGATGAAATGGCTCCATTTTCATCAATAAAAAGAGACCATATTCTTCGTAGAAATCTGTAAACACCTTGAATACCCTCATCTGTCCATGGTTTATCTCTATCCAGCGGGCCCATAAACATTTCATACATACGCATGGCATCCGCCCCATATTTTTCAATAACTTCATCGGGATTGACCACATTGTAACGAGACTTGCTCATCTTTTCGATTTTTGTTTCAACAGGAATATCTGTTCCTTTAACAAACCATTGTCCATCTTTTTGTTCAACCTGATAAGGATAGTAATATTTCCCATTTTTATCCTGATAAGAATAAGCGAGAATCATTCCTTGATTGAACAGTTTTTTGAATGGTTCTTTAGTAGAAACATAGCCTGCATCATATAAGACTTTATGCCAAAACCTTGAGTATAGAAGATGTAAAACGGCATGTTCTGCTCCACCGATATAAAGGTCAACAGGCATCCAATATTGTTCTGCTTCTTTAGACCAGGCTTCTTTATCATTTTGAGGGTCAACAAATCTCAGAAAATACCAGCAGGAACCTGCCCATTGAGGCATAGTATTTGTTTCTCTTGTTGCTGGTTGTCCTGTTTCCGTGTCTACAGTTTGTACCCATTCCTTAGCACGGGCAAGGGGAGGTTCTCCCGTTTCAGTTGGTTTATAATTGTCCAAATCAGGTAAAAGGACAGGCAAATCTTTTAATGGAACTACTTTGATTGTCCCATCGGATAAACGAATAATGGGGAAAGGTTCCCCCCAATATCTTTGTCTGGAGAAAAGCCAATCACGAAGTTTATAATTTACTGTGGCTTTACCTAAACCTTTTTCCTCTAACCATTTTGTAATTTTCTTTTTTGCTTCAGGTACAGTAAGCCCATTAATTATTGGCGAATTAACTAATATTCCATCGCCGGTGTACGCTTCTTGGGTAATATCTCCACCAGAAACTACCTCAATAATAGGAAGGTCATATTTCTTGGCAAATTCATAGTCACGGGTATCATGAGCGGGAACAGCCATAATGGCACCATAACCATATTCGGCTAAAACATAATCAGCAATCCAGATAGGAATTTTTGCATTGTTTACGGGATTAATAGCGTAAGCTCCTGTAAAAACTCCCGTTTTTTCCTTTTCATCTTTCATGCGTTCCTGAGCACTTTTTCTTGTAGTTTGTTCAATATACTGTTGTACATTATCCATGTATTCAGGCTTGGTTATTTGTAATACGAAAGGATGTTCGGGAGCCAGGACGCAATAAGTAGCACCAAAAAGAGTATCGGGGCGTGTTGTAAAAACTGTAAATTTCATGGATGTCCCATCTATACCGAAATCTACATCTGCTCCCTCACTTTTTCCAATCCATTCCCTCTGCATGGCTATTATTCCCGGTGGCCAATCTAACTCATTCAAGTCTTCTAATAACCTTTCGGCATAAGCGGTAATTCTTAACATCCATTGCCGCATCATTCTTTTTTCTACGGGGTCTCCTGTTTCAACATATTTACCATCTTTAACTTCTTCGTTGGCTAATACAGTTCCCAATGCAGGACACCAGTTAACAGGGGCTTCGGTTTCGTAAGCAAGTCCCCGTTCAAATAAGACGGTAAATATCCATTGTGTCCATTTGTAATAAGAAGGGTCGGTAGTGTTGATTTCACGGTCCCAATCGTAGGAAAGTCCGAGTGATTGAATTTGTCTACGAAAAGTATCACAGTTCTTTTTCGTTACAACTGCGGGATGTTCACCTGTGCGAACGGCATGTCTTTCCGCAGGCAATCCAAAAGCATCCCAGCCCATAGGATGTAATACATTAAATCCTTTCATCCTTTTATATCGTGCTATTATATCTGTGGCTGTATATCCTTCGGGATGACCAACATGTAGACCATCACCACTCGGATAAGGGAACATATCTAAAACATAATATTTAGGTTTTGAATGGTCAATAACAGATTTAAATGTTTTATTATCTAACCAATATTTTTGCCATTTCTTTTCAATTTCACTATGATTATACATTCCATTTGACATATAAAAAAGACCTCCTTAAGATTTGTTAGGTTCGGAAAAATGAAAGAGTAATAAATTATAACAATTTTTTACTTTATATCCATAAAAAGGAGTAATTAAACAATAGTAGGGATTTTCCTATTTATTATCTTTCTGCATGGGAAAAACAATATCGAAAACCTGTATTATATTTTCAACAAAATGAAAATGTAATTGTTCCTTTATTTCTTGTGAAATTTCTTTTAAATCTTTTTCATTCTCTTGGGGAAGAATGATATGTCTTATTCCAGCCATATAAGCCGAAAGAAGTTTTTCACGAATACCCCCTACAGGTAGTATCCTGCCTGTTAGAGTAATTTCACCTGTCATTGCAAATCCTTCTGGTATAGGACATTTTAATAATGCAGATAGTAAAGAAACAGCAATTGTAATTCCAGCAGAAGGTCCATCTTTAGGTATGGAAGCCTCCGGTGCATGAATATGTATATCCATATCTTTATAAAAATTTGCGGGTATATTTAATTTTGATGAATTTGCACGAATAAAAGTCAATGCTGCCTGAGCGGACTCCGTCATAACAGAACCTAATTGACCCGTGCAAAGGAGGTTTCCTTTTCCTTCCATAATACTTGTTTCAATTATTTGAATAGTACCTCCGTAGGGTGTCCATGCCATACCTACAGCCATTCCCGGAGAAAGATTTTTTGTCATCTGAACACGCGAATAAATGGGTGGACCTAAAATATTTTCCACTTCATTTTTTGTTATGACAATAGGATAGTCTTTCTCTTTCGTTACTATCCATCGAGCAACTTTTCTAATAATTCCTGAAATTTGTCTCTCCAATTCGCGAACACCTGCTTCTTCAGTATACTTTGTAATTAGGTATTTGATAGATTCCGGTTTGAATGAAATAGGATTCTTTTTTAGCCCGCTTAATTTTATTTGTCTCGGTATTAGATGTTTTCGGGCAATTTCATACTTTTCCATTAGAGTGTAACCAGGTATACGAATAATTTCCATACGGTCAAATAGGGGATGGGGGATATTATATTCATCGTTGGCTGTGGCTATAAAGAAGACTTCAGATAAATCAAATTCTGTATTTAAATAGTGGTCTGTGAAATATTTGTTTTGTTCAGGGTCCAAAACTTCTAATAAAGCAGATGATGGATCTCCACGGAAATCCGTTCCAATTTTGTCTATTTCATCAAGAACAAAAACCGGGTTTTTTACTTTGACTGTTCTAATATTCTGGATAATTTTTCCGGGCATTGATGCTACATAAGTTCGAATATGACCGCGAATTTCAGCTTCATCACGGATGCCTCCCAATGACATACGAATAAATTTGCGGTTTAATGCAGAAGCGATAGATTTCCCTAAAGATGTTTTCCCAACGCCTGGAGGACCTACAAGACATAACACAGGACCTTTAGTAAGGTTATTACTAAGTATACGAATGGCGAGAAAATCCAATATCCGTTCTTTGACTTTGTCCAATCCGTAATGGTCTCGGTCTAAAATTTTTTTTGCTCGGTTCAAATCCATTCTATCTTTTGTCCTTTTATTCCAAGGGAGACTGCATAGCCATTCTATATATTCCATA
>DAOSUS010000046.1 GCA_035378955.1 Candidatus Hydrogenedens sp.
TAATTTCCCCAAATAAACATCGCCGTTCGTGTGTGCAAAGGGTAATAAAATATGCGCCCGATTGCGAATAATCATATCCCCACAATCGGATAGAACACCTGTGATGTTTGTCGGGGTCGTATTTCATTGTTTATTTTCTCCAATTATTTCCGTTCTACCTTTGGGGCACGGGGTGCCGTCCATTTCATTGTAACACGGGGTGGTGTTTGTTGGGGAATATCGCGGGGAAATGTTTGTAGGGGCGACCGGCCGGTCGCCCCCATGAATGTAATATAGAAAAACGGGGGGATTCAATTGTATGGGGATAGTGCGGGGTTGGATTTGTAGGGGCGGCCGGGGTTAATGTTTGTATGAGGGATGATGTAGGGTTATATTTGTTTGGGCGACTGGCCGGTCGCCTCTACCATTATTCAAAACAATATTCCCGTGGATACGATTGGACATAATAACAAATGAATTCATTTATATACATGGTCGCATTATTTCGTTTTTTAATCATTCCTTATTGTGCATGCAAACGGTAATAAAATATGCACCCGATTGGGAATAATCATATCCCCACAATCGGATAGAACGCCTGTGATGTTTATTGGGGTCGTATTTCATTGTTTATTTTCTCCATTTATTTCCGTTCTACCTTTGGGGCACGGGGTGCCGTTTATTTCATTGTAACAGGTGGTACCGTTCGTTTTACGTAACACGATATACCATTCATTTTGATGTATCGCGGCATACCGCCCGTTTGGGCGACCGGCCGGTCGCCCCTACATTATTCAAAACAATATTCCCGTAGATACGATTGGACATAATAACAAATGAATTCATTTATATACATGGTCGCATTATTTCGTTTTTTAATCATTCCTTATTGTGCATGCAAACGGTAATAAAATATGCACCCGATTGCGAATAATCATATCCCCATAATCGGATAGAACACCTGTTGTTTTATTGGATGGGTTCACAAATAATTTTCATCCGTTTCCCAATTCTCGGGATTATTAAAAATATATGCACGAATATCATGCAATTCTTTTTCATTGCGGATAACATGTTCGTAATAATTCCGTTGCCAGACGGGATTGCCAGGGGTATTTTGGTATTTGTTGATGCGTTTGGTGGTGGCGGATTTAAATCCCGCAACAAATGATGATATTGATTTTTTTAATGGGCCACGCGGTTGTTGTAGGGGCGACCGGCCGGTCGCCCAAACATTATTATCCAAAATCCTCACAATTCCGTGAATATGGTTGGGCATTATTACAAATTCATCATTCAACAATTCAATTTCCCCTCGTATTTTTGCCGAACGAAACCATTCATCATGTACGATTAACCCCAATTCATTTAACCGCATTTGCCCATTTATAATTTCCCCAAATAAACATCGCCGTTCGTGTGTGCAAAGGGTAATAAAATATGCCCCCGATTGCGAATAATCATATCCCCACAATCGGATAGAACGCCTGTGATGTTTATTGGGGTCGTATTTCATTGTTTATTTTCTCCATTTATTTCCGTTCTACCTTTGGGGCACGGCACGCCGTTTATTTCATTGTAACACGGGGTGGTGTTTGTTGGGGAATATCGCGGGGAAATGTTTGTAGGGGCGACCGGCCGGTCGCCCCCATGAATGTAATATAGAAAAACGGGGGGATTCAATTGTATGGGGATAGTGCGGGGTTGGATTTGTAGGGGCGGCCGGGGTTAATGTTTGTATGAGGGATGATGTGGGGTTATATTTGTTTGGGCGACCGGCCGGTCGCCCCTACATTTGTAAAATGGGTGGATTAATGCGATGTTTGTTATGTTTTTTGTAGAGACGAATATTTATTCGTCTCTACATATTTTTGAAGGCAATGTTGTAAATGTTTAGGTTGATTCTATTATTTTAATTTCGTTGGGGGTTAAATCATATAATTGGTAGACGAGGTGGTCGATTTCGCGTTCTAATTCGGTTGTATCGGTTTGGGGATTCTGCTTCTTGGCTACCAAGATTTCATCTACTAATGTCTCCATTTGTTTCACAATGGGCTCGTTCTCGGGTATGATGGGAGGAATGTGGGCTAATTCAATATATAGTTTCTTCCATTGATACGCATGTCCTAAAGATACTCCAATTTGTTTAAATTCCCAATCAAAAATTTTTGAATTCATCACTGTACACAAATATTTTGCAAATCCTATTTCACTTAATAATATAAAAGCAGAGGCTTCAATATATATTCCTTTTTCTACAAAAGCGAATTTGCTATCATAAGAAATGTCTGCCCACACCACCTTTTCCTTTTCGAACTCGTGGTAGTAAATGCAAGGTCGTAATTCCCACCAATAATCGCCTTGGTCGTCTCTTTTTTTGCTTTTTCTTCAAATTTTTTTAGATGGTTCATTAAAGATGGGAAAGTATTTTCTAAAAATTTTTCTGACTTTTTGATGTAGCAGGAATCGGAAGGATAGGGTTGAGGATTGTGTTATTATGGGTATATAGGGATAGGGTTGAAAAAAATGGTTTTTTTGTAATATAATACACCGCATTATTTTTTTAGGAGTATTTTCAGGATGTCGAAAGAACGCACTTTTGTAATGATTAAGCCGGATGGGGTTGCTCGTCGTTTCGTCGGTGAGTGTATTCGCCGATTTGAGCAACGGGGGCTTAAATTGGTTGCGATTAAGATGCAGATATTAACTCGTGAGAAGGCGGAGGAGCATTATAAGGAACATAAGGGTAAGGATTTTTTTGATAGTTTGGTGAGTTTTATTTGTTGCGGTCCTACGGTTCAGATGGTTTGGGAAGGTGAAGATGCAATTAATCAGGTTCGTAGCATGATAGGGAATACCAATCCTCTGAAATCGGCACCGGGAACGATTCGTGGAGATTTTGCTTTGATAACGCAGATGAATATTGTCCATGCTTCGGACAGTCCTCAATCGGCGGAGCGTGAAATATCGCTTTATTTTTCGCCCCAGGATATATTAGAATATAAGGCGGACGATGAAAAATGGTTAACAAGTAAATAAAGGGATGTAATTTTTTAATAAATCCAAAATCTAACAAAAGGAGTATTATTCGTGGCAGGTGGAAGAAAAGTTCGTAAACGCAAGATTAATAAGCATAAGCGTAAGAAGAAGAGACGCTTGAATCGTCATAAGAACAAGAAATAATTAGAAAAACCAGCACATTCTCCGGGAAAGGATATTCCCTTTCCCGGGGTGGTGGTTTTTAAATGGTTGTTAAACTCTTTACAAGGGAGAATGGATGTGAGCGACGAAGAAAAGAAAATAATCATCGATGAAGATTGGAAGTCGAAAGTCCAGAAAGAGAAAGAAGAACTTCAAAAGAAGTTAGAAGAGGAAAAATCTAAAAAAACCGAAGAAGGCGAACTCTCTCCGGAAGAATCAATTACTCCCTCTTTTGAAACTATTGTAGGTATTCTAACCACCGATGCTATGCTGGCATTAGGGGTTATTGCTCCTCAAGGAAGCCAGCAGGTTATGATTGATTTAGAACAGGCTCAGTTCTTCATTGATTTGCTGATTGTTTTACGCGAAAAGACCAAGGGAAATCTTTCCCCACAGGAAGAAGGTATTCTGAACAATTCCATTGCTCAGTTACAGGAAATTTATCTGGTGCGTAATCAGCAATATCATGAGGCACAATTACGACAGGCAGGATTAAAACCCAATCCTGAAAAATAGTCATTCGTCCTAAATTTGCCGTAAATAAGTTCTAATATTCCAGCAGAACGGTGAATGTATGTGTTGGGATGTTTGATATTTGTTTTTTTTCTTCCTTTTATTCTCCCATATTAACAAGCCTATTTTTAAGGTTATTACTTACGGTATTGAACATACATAATGAAGTGTGATAATTTAAAACAAAGGAAAAATTCTTTTTGTGTTTTCAACCTTTGAAGAACAGGGTTTGGAAGTATAGAACATTTTTAAATTTAACCAATGACATTCAAGGCTAAGCGATGGCACAAGGAGGTTTTATTTCGGAAACGATAAAGAAATCCGTATTGGTTGTAATTCCAGCCCGTTATGGCTCTACCCGTTTCCCGGGAAAAATGCTTGCAGATTTATGTGGCTATCCTTTGGTATATCATGTTTATCGGCAGGCGAAGAAGGCAAAATATGTGGGTGAGGTATTGGTGGCTACGGATGATGAACGCATTCAATCGGCGTTAGAGCCTATGGGTGTCCCTGTTATAATGACACGAGCAGACCATGCCAGCGGAACAGACCGTATCGCAGAGGTAGCAGAAAAGAGAACGGAAGAAATAATTGTTAATGTTCAGGGAGATGAACCTTTGCTACCCCCGGAATGTATTGATTCGACGATAAAACCGTTGTTGGAAGATACACAATTACAAATGTCAACCGCATGCCGAAATATTACCGACCCATCCTGGATTCAAAATCCCAATATCGTTAAAGTAATAACCAATCAGAAGGGACACGCTATTTATTTTTCTCGTTCTCCCATTCCTTATATTCGTGATGAAGAGCAACGAAAAAATATCGAAGGGATATACTGGCAACATATCGGTTTATATGTTTATCGTCGGGAATTTTTGCTTCATATCTCGAAACTACCCCAAACCCCTCTGGAAAAGTTAGAGAAGTTGGAACAATTGCGCGTGCTTGAGAATGGCTACTCGATTGCGGTTGTTCCGACAAATTATGAAGCATTGGGAGTGGATACACCGGAAGATTTGGCTCATGTCGAAAAAATACTCAAATCAAGAGAAAAGGAAGTATAGATGTCCGATAAAAAACAACCGTTAAAATATATCTTTACCACAGGGGGAGTTGTTTCCTCAATTGGTAAAGGTATCGTCTGCGCCAGTCTTGGTTTGCTTTTAGAATCTCGTGGCTATAAAATAGCTCTTATGAAAATGGACCCTTACATTAATGTAGACCCGGGGACCATGAATCCATTCGAACATGGAGAGGTGTTTGTAACGGATGATGGCGCCGAAACAGACCTTGACTTAGGACATTATCAACGATTTACCCATGCTAAATTATCTCGCAGAAGCAATACGACTACAGGTGCTATCTATAATGCCGTCATTCAGAAAGAACGCGATGGTGCCTATTTAGGTAAAACGGTTCAGGTTATACCGCACATAACCGATGAGATAAAAAACCGCATCCGTGCTTTAACAGTTGATGAGGACGATGTGGATATTGCCATTATAGAAATTGGGGGCACTGTCGGCGATATAGAAAGCCTGCCATTCCTTGAAGCATTGCGACAATTCCGTTTGGAAGTAGGGCCCGAAAATTGTTGTTTTATCCATGTTACATTGGTTCCTTACATTGAAGCGGCAAATGAATTAAAGACAAAACCTACCCAACATAGCGTTCGTGCTTTACGCGATATCGGTATCCAGCCGAACATTATCATCTGTCGAACAGGAATAAGCAAACTCGAAAAAGAACAGCGACAAAAAGTAGCGTTGTTTTGCGATGTGCCCGAAAATGCTATCATTAACGCACAGGACATCTCCCCTATTTACGCCATTCCATTAAACTTCAAAGAGCAGAATTTAGATATCACTGTTTTGAAAATATTAGGGCTGGAAGTCCGCGAAGGTAATCTAACCGAATGGATAGATATCGTTAACCGCCTCGTTTCGGCTACAGAAGAAGTGCGTATTGCAGCCGTAGGAAAATATACCGGTCATGGCGACGCTTACAAAAGTATTAATGAAGCCTTCGTTCATGCCGGTATTGCGAACAATTGCAAAGTGAAATACGAATGGATTGACTCGGAGCGATTTGACCCCGGAAGGGAAAAACCGGAGGACGTTCTTCAGGGCTATCAGGGTATTTTAATTGGACCGGGTTTTGGAACGCGCGGAATAGAAGGAAAAATTAATGTGGCACGGTTCGCACGCGAAAATCGTATTCCCTACTTTGGTATATGTTTAGGTATGCAAGTAGCCGTCATCGAGATAGCCCGAAACTGTTTGGGCTTGAAAGATGCCCATACAACAGAGGTAAATCCGCAAACACCCCATCCAGTAATTTCCCTGCTCACGGAACAAAAAGGTATATCATCGAAAGGCGGAACAATGCGTTTGGGTGCTTATCCGTGTGAGTTGCAACCGAATACCCTCGCATATAAAGCATACGGTCAAACATTGATTTATGAACGACATCGACATCGTTACGAATTCAATAATGCCTATCGTAAAGATTTTGAAGAAAAAGCAGGTATGATTATAAGTGGTATTCATCACCGAAAATTTATGGATATGGAAGAAGAATTAACAGAGATGATAGAACTTAAACCAGATATTCATCCATGGTTCTGTGCCTGTCAGTTCCATCCCGAATTTAAAAGCACACCCTTAAAACCACAACCGTTATTCTGTGCTTTCATAAAATCTGCCCTACAATACAAAAAAACGAGATGAATGATATTGAACCTACACACGAAACAATCGTCTGGATTTGTAAAAATGCAGAACAGGCATGGCAAGAAGGCGACCCTAAAAAGTTGCAATTCTGGGAGGACCAAAAAAAAGAATTCGAGAAAAAGTGTTATCAACGCATTGAAAGCCTTGTAAAACAAAAAACCTTTTTACAGCAGCAACAAGAGGTTTTAATACAAAAAGTTAGAAACGGAGACTATTCGCCAGAAGAAGCCAATCGGATTAACCAGCAAATTTATGAACATAGTGAAGATTTAAACAAACAAATACAATTTTATAGAAACCTCCTTCAATATTCAACAGATGAAGTAGATTTCGTTTCCAATGCAAATGATGAAAGCAATATTTTTGGAGAATCTCTTGAAAATAAAGTCCCATTTCAAAAGGTTATCCCGATAGAACGGTATTTTTACGAATTGTTCCTGTCATTTTTACGCGTTGTATTTCTAAGCAACATTGGGCAGATAACAATATGCTTTTTTATCCTTGTTGCTGCGGTATATTTCACATGGACCTGGAATACACGAGACCAAAAACCCCAATTTGAATACATCCCTATACATGCAGACAACAAACATGTTATACGCATCCTTAATAAAGGCATGTTAAATGCAAAAATCTATTTAACCCCTACATACCCTTGGGAATTGGCTCCTTATATCTATTTCATCGTTTGTTCCGCAGAAACTACTACATCACAACAAAAAACCGATATACAAATCCCACTTAATTGTCTTTACACAGCCAACGGAATTACCTCACCTATAACATCTACATACATTGAAATCTCGCCTGGTTCGGAAAAGAGTTTCGAAATGGATACACAATGCATTAAGCAAAATTTTCCAGATATTACAAAAATAACCCTGACTATCCGCACATTATTCTTTCGCACGCAAGTATTAAAAGTTGATATTGATTTGCCTTCAAACTCAACATAACACTTTTGCTTGTTCTTAGAAACCCTATTTATTCAGAAGTTTCAATTATTTCTCGGACTGGGAAGTATAGCGGAAAGGAATAATTGTAAATGCCATGTCGGATTGAGGAAGTAGTTCTGCAAAGAAAACCCCATGCGATTCTTTTATCAACAATCGTCTTCCGCACACAGGACACATATACTCAGAGCCCGGATTTACATCCTCTGCTATTTTGATATGAGTGCTACAGAACGGACAGGCAAGGCTACGACTATCTCGTTTGTGGTAATCTTGAAGTAGTGAGTGTATTTTTCCCATGTTATATGCTTCAATTAGAGCATCTACCATTTCAGGGTCTAATTGCGTTCCTTTCGCATTGATAATTTTTTCGATAGCAATCTCCGGGTCTAATCCTTTTCGATAAGGGCGATTGCTCGTCATGGCATCCAGCGTATCTGCAACCGCTACTAATCGTCCTTCTGGGGGAATTTCTTTTCCTTTTAAGCCATAGGGATAGCCTTTCCCATCGTATCGTTCATGGTGATACAAACAATAGGGAATAATCGGCTGGAATAAAGCAATATCTCTTAGCAAATCGGCTCCTCGTAAGGGATGAATTTTCATTTTTTCAAATTCTTCATCAGTCAATTGTCCCGGTTTTCTAAGAATGGCATCATCTACAGCAATTTTTCCAACATCATGCAAAACCCCACCCATATACACCTCTTCTATTTTCTCTTCAGACCAGCCCAATACTTTCGCTATCTCTATGGAAAAATTTGTTACCCTCCATGTATGACCTATAGTATAATGGTCTCGTAATTCCACAGCATTAGCAATAGTTGTTAATGTGTCCTTATAACTCTGTTTTATCATTTCGATATATTGTGCATTACGGAGGGCTATTGCTGCAGGTCCCGCTATAGCCACCAGCATTTCAAGGTCTTCTTGACTGAAAGCACGAGAGGTCCCTCGCGTATCCACATAAATCACACCCAAACATTGATTTTGATAAACAAGGGGAACACACATCGCAGAAGCAATTCGGTGCCGAATAATACTGCCCGAAATATTTTTAAAACGGCTATCTTCCCCTGCGTTTTGAGTAATTAAAGCCTCCCTTTTCTCAAAGGCACGATTTACAATAGTAGCACTGATTGAAAATTCTTCCAATGCCATTTTTGTATGGATAAATTCCGGGACAAGTCGTTTTCTTCGTTTATCCCATAACAAAATGGCTCCGTTATGGGCAGGTAATAGAGAGAAAATTTGTTCTATAATTTTTGAGAATAGATTCTTTAAGTTATTCTCACTGACAATAATCTGATTAGCGTTATAGATAGCCTGCAAACGCTTCTGGATAGACTTCAATTGTTCCTGCGCAACTTTCCCCTGTGGAACCTGAAAAAGTGTTTCATGGATAAGACTTAAATCAGCACTTTCCGTGTCTTCATCTATAGTGGCATCAAAACGCACCGGAGAGTTATCTGTATCTGATGATGTGTCTACAACTTCATAACGGATTAATTGTGTCCCAACACGAAAAACATCCCCAGGCTTGAGTAAATACTCCGTAATTTTCTGAGTGCCTACATAAGTTCCATTAACACTATTTAAATCTTTTAGTAATGGACCTTTTTCCGTTGGTTCTATTACCGCATGCTTTCTTGAAACTTTTGGGTCTTCAAGAGAAATAACATTTTCCTGCCCTCTACCGATAGTTAAAACCTCATCGGCAGGGAAGGAAGCACCTTTTTTTGTCCCGGTAAGGACTACAATATTTGCCTCTTTCATAAAAAATCTTTCCTTACATTTAATATCATTTTACCTGATAATGCAGGTAAAAAGGAAAGAATTTTTGTTATTGTTACATAATTTGTTAAAGAAATAACAATTGTTTTAAGGGAAAAATTCGTTTTGTGTAAAAAATCTATAAAGTAAAGGGGATTTCTTTACAAAAAAATGGCGCGCCCGGCGGGATTTGAACCCACGGCCCCTTGCTCCGGAGGCAAGTGCTCTATCCAACTGAGCTACAGGCGCGTTAAAACACATGGCTCTTTTATAAGAATATCACATTTGTAGAATACAATTCTAAAAAAGATATTGATTTGAAGGATTAATCCTTACTTCCGAATTCATATTTTACACCTGCGGATAAACGATGTTCCCAGGGTTCAATATCTCGCTTCTGATGTTCACTGTCATATTCGTTGGAAAGGGTTAGTTCTACACTAACATTTTTTGAAACAGGCGTTGATAAATTTGCCAAAGAATTAATACGATAATAATCAATATGTTCTAAACTGGGTTCAAATGTTAAATCATGGGAAAGTTCCGAATTTAAAATTCTTCGTTTGTATTTACTCCCTATTTTCAAACTTGTAAAATCATTGGTTGTTTTTTCCGCATTCAGTGGGTTTAAAACTTTTATACTTCCCCCAAGAATTCCACCCAAACTTCCAATATCCGACGGGTCTTGGATTAATCTTTGAGAAGAAGTAGCTATTTGATTTAACCCTTCCTGAATTTGTTCCTGCTTAACCTGATTCTTTTGAAAGGGCACATACGGGAGCCATTCTTCATGGGTTAACATGAGTGCTCCTTCCATAGACCATGTCTGATGGGGTTGGGATATAATCTCGTAACCTGTCCCACCACCTATCTGTCCCCTTAATCCTAACTTTCTCCCTTCATCTCGTTCCACTCCCATATCTGTGTAAATATACCAATTCTTTTCAGGATAATATTGATAACGGAGTTTCCCATTATATCTTCGCGTGTTAATTTCATTTTCAACCTCACTATAAGCCCCAGACAATTCCATTTCTATAAGGTCTTTCGTCCTTTTTCCTGACACTGCTATACTACTTTCCAAATTTGTAGTATCTGTCGTTCCTTTTTGAAGTGAAGCAAGAAGCTTACCACTGCCTGACCATTTCCTCTTATCCTTTTGTTCCTGTATTGCTGGATTTTCAGTTGTAGGTGTGATTTTTTGGATATTTTCCCAGGGAATAGATTGTTTCTTCCCTTTTTCTGTTATTAACAACTTATCACTTGTAAAATCCATTTTTCCCTGGATTGTTTCTCCGTTTACAAGTGATACTTCGAATGGCTCTTCTCTCTCGATTTTATTTATATCTGTTCGCTTTACAGTAATAGTTCCCAGAATATCTGTATTTAAAATTAGATGGTCATTTGTTATCTCTACAATTTCCCCTGTAAGGCTATCGCCATTGACAAATTCTATACGGTCTGAATAAATAAATGAAACTTCCAATATAGAAAAAAATATAATAATAAAAAATATAAAGAAAGTATGTCTTTTTGTTTTCATATTCAGTCCCTTAAAATGTATAATAGTTTAGCAATACATTGTTATATTAGACGAATGAAAGATATATATGTATTCAATTTTATATTTATATAGGACGATTAAATGTGCTAATAAAAACGCAGAAAGAATCCTATTAGAAAACAATCACGATTATATGTTATATATTGTAATATATTCTTGAATTTCTCTCTGAGGACTTTTTATGCAAATGCTGTATGACACATGGTTTTTATGGTCTATTACTTTTTTATTTCTTTCTCTACTTATAGTTTCTTTTCTCATTGGAATTTATAAAAAGAAGAAAGAAGAAAAACAACGCATTTTAAGAGATTGGGAACGAGTTCGATATATTTTAAAAGAGAAGGAATTGAATGAGAAGGAAATAAAACTTTTTGAAGAAATTATACATAAATACGACCCTCAAAATCCGTTGGGTGTGACAACTTTTCGTCAGCAATTTATCCGTTGTATACATAAGTATATATTAAATGCTCGAAAAAATCTTAGTTTTGAGGAGCTGGATGAAATCGGTGAGGCAATTCGTGAAATCAGTATTCGATTAGGTCACGACTATATTCCTTATGGACAGCGTATATATACCACTGTAGAACTTTATCAGAACCAACCGTTATGGATGGCTCCCCAAGGAGAAAACCCTTCCCTTTGGAGAAAAGGGAATGTTGTAGATATAAACGGTGCTTTTTTTCGGGTCACCCCATTTACGCCACGAGATAGGCTTCCTGTAAATTTAGGACAATACATTTCATTCAAGATGTGGCGGGAAGATGATGCACGGTATCAATTTTCTACCGTATTACGAAGAATAGAATTAGACCCGGAAATCTATGTGTTTGACCATGCGTTCTCTTTAGAACGATTTCAATCCCGTGCCTATTTTCGTGTTCGATTGGACAAACCTGTAGAAGTAGATATTGTCAAGATAGATAAAAAATATGATTTAAATCAGATTAGTGCCGATGATGTGCCCAGTCAAATCCAATTTTCTACCCGCGCTCGTATTGTGAACTTAAGTGCCGGCGGTTCTGCTATACTAATTGATAGAGATATTGATGAAGGATTTTTTATCCGAATACTTCTTGATATGGAAGATGATAAAGAACCAAAATATATCACATTGTATATGCGTATTATTAATAAAGTAAATGTGGCATTGGGAAGGTATATGTATCGTGGAGCCTTTATGGGATTAACTGATGAAAATCGAGACCGTCTCGCCAAATATGTATTCCGTCAACAGCCGCCTGTATCCTCAGCACTTCGGGAACAACAGAAGAAAGATGAAGATAACAAAATATAAAGAAAGATATAAAGCGGGACAAGGGAGATAAATTCAATAATGCAATGGGAACGCATAAAAAACAATCAAAGCAAAATAATTCCTTTATCCGGAATTTATGTTTTTGTTCATACTACAACATTTTTTCTATATGAACTTCTGTCTTTAAATTTAGAACTTTCCTCAGGAAATTTTTCCAACAACATACTGTTGTCCCTTGTAGATATTGTTAGAGAATTACTTCTTTGCGCTATTTTAGGGGCGTTACAATCCATTATTTTTGCCCGTCTTGGTGTAATTTTAGAATTCCCTATCTGGCGTTGCAGAGATGATAAAGAAGCACTACGCCGATTCTTTCTGCTCTGGTTTGGGATTAATGCAGGACTAATTACCATTAATCGCGTAGCCAATATATTAGAAGAAAGAGGAATTTCAGACCTTGCTTCTTTGCTGGTAGGAATAGGACTTATTGCGAACATTGTTTATTTACCTTTAGCTATCTGCTGGATGTATTCGGGTGAAAAACTGTCCGAAAACGATTCGTTTTTTCGTGTGTTTCGTCCCATTACACGGCAATGGGGGGAAACATTAGGAATGTGGGCTATTCTCAGTATTTCCCTGTTTGTTGCTCTGTATTTATTATCTCTGCCAATATTACAAGAACCCTCTATTTTTACCGTTGTTATAAAAACTCTTATAATCATACCTCTGGCAGGAATTGACATTATCGTTTTTTGCTGGACATGGCTATTATGTATTCAGTGCAGAATTCAAGGATTGGACGAGGATGTATCCTTAGATGATTTTTAACAGCACAAAAAAGGAGTAATTTATATCCATGAAAGCCATTATTCTTTGTGCCGGTAAAAGCACACGAACTTACCCGCTTACGGTAACCCGTCCCAAGCCCCTACTCCCTTTATTAAACCGACCTATTATTGAAATTCAAATGGAAGGACTTTACTCCTTTGTTGAGGAGTTTATTCTTGTTGTTGGTTATCGTCAGGAAATGATACAACAACGATTGGGAGAAAACTGGAAGGGGAAAAAAATTACTTATGTTATCCAGGAAGAACAACGCGGAACGGGACATGCCATATTGATGTGTGAAAAAGAAATTCAGGGTCCTTTTATGGCAATGAATGGAGATGACCTTTTTGACCCGAACGACTTAAAAAATCTTGCCCAGCAAAAACGACCTTCTGCATTAGTAAAAGAAGTGCCAAATCCCAAAGATTACGGGATATATGAACTTGATAGCGGTAATAGAGTAATAAGACTGGTAGAAAAACCCAAAGTTATTTTCTCTAATATCGCAAATATCGGTGCCTATTTATTTACACCGGAGATATTCCCTATCTTACACAAAACACCATTATCGGAACGTGGAGAAATTGAGATTACTTCTGCAATACAAACTATGGCTCAACAAAGTGGCTTCTGGGTATTGCCTGCGGAGGGATATTGGCTACCCATTGGCTATCCGTGGGATTTGCTTCGAGCCAATGCTTTTCTGTTGGACCGCATGCAAAACCCCATAATTTTGGGAACGGTAATGCAGGGAGCATGGATTGAAGGGAAAGTTTTCATTGATAAAGGGACAATTATTCGTTCGGGCAGTTTTATTGAAGGCCCTGCTTACATCGGTAAAAACTGCACAATAGGTCCGAATTGCTGGATACGACCTTATACAACCATCGGGGATAACTGTCGTGTTGGGCAGGCTTCCGAAATAAAAAATTCTATCTTGTTTGACCATGCTTATGCCCCTCATCAGAATTATGTTGGTGATAGCATTTTGGGTGAAGGGGTTAATCTGGGATGTGGAACCGTAACCGCCAATGTCCGTCATGATGGACAAGCCCCTAAATCTGTTGTGAATGGTATTCTGATTGAAACAGGACTAAAAAAATTAGGGGCTATTTTAGGAGATAATGTCCATACAGGAATATTAACCGCCCTTTATCCCGGTCGTAAAATGTGGCCTAATACCTTTACACGCCCCGGTGAAGTCGTTGAGCGAGATATCATTGGTGAAGAAAATGAAAATGGCTAACAAGAGATAGAAATATGAAAATAGTTTTTTTTGGAAATGCTACCGAAAAAAATGCTGGAATACGGTATCGCGTAAAAAAATTCGCAGAGATGTTAGAAGCCGAAGGGCATCAATGTGTAATTTGCTTACATTCCTCAGTGGATTTCTACTTAAAATATTTTGAGAACCAACCCAAATATAAAAAAGCAATTTACTGGTTCTGTGTATGGCTAAATCGGTGGTTCCAATTAAGGCATGTTTTGGGTGCCGATGTTGTATTTTTAAGAGGACCCATTTTTAAATTTGGACCTCCCATTTTTGAATATATTATTTACTATTTGCTAAGAAGGAACCTTGTATTTGACATTGATGATGCGGTTTGGGAAAAACCTGCATTTGTAAAAAATTGGACCCTGAAATTAGTAGATTTTGATTGGGCAAAGAAAATGTGCAAAATCTGTGCAGGTGCCGTTGTCGGTAATCGCTATCTGGAAGAACATGTAAAACAATGGGGAGCAAAAAGAATTGTTATCATCCCGACATGTATTGATATGGAAAAGCATCAATCTAAAAAAGAGTATCCCAAACACAACAATCCGGTAATCATAGGCTGGACTGGATCATATACTAATTTAGGTTATCTGGATATACTCAAAGAACCTTTAAAAGAATTATCCAAAAAATATCCAATACAATTATTTATTGCCTCTAATGGTTTAGATTACAATATGGATGGTGTTCATGTTATATTCGAAAATTGGAAATTCGAAAAGGAATTTGAATACTTGCAAAAGCCCGATATTGGTCTAATGCCGCTTATAGATACACCACGAGCACGAGGGAAATGTGCTTTTAAGGCTTTGCAATACATGGGTGTTGGAACGCCTGTGGTCATTTCTCCTGTGGGAATGAATGCGGAAGTGATAGAAGATGGGGTTCATGGTTTTTTGGCTCGCACACCCGAGGAATGGTATGACCGATTGGAAAAATTAATCGCTAACCCCGATTTGCGAGAACAGATGGGACGGAAAGCACGACAACGCGTTATAGAATTATATTCTTTTGAAGCAAACTATCCACAATTAAAAGAATTTCTGTTGAATATTGCAAAAGGATAAATCAAAATGAAAGAAACAAATAACCCGGATGTTGCTCTGGCGTGGGAGTGGATAGAAGAATTAGATGCATGGGTAGAAATGCACGGCTTATGCGGTTATGACCGCTTCGATGTAAAAGACCATCCCCTATTTCGCTCTTTACAAACTGTGCGAATACTTCGCAAGTTAAGTTCCGGCTATTCCGAATTATTTCCAAAACTTACACGATGGCTTTTGCGTGTGAAGAAAACGGAGAACCCCAAAGCCCATGCACTAATGGCATTAGGTTATCTACGATTGCATAAAATTGAACCAGAGCAAAGACATCTGGAGCAAGCAGAAAAACATCTTTTGTGGCTTCGTTCTCAACGGGTAGCAAATATTGATGGTTGGGCGTGGGGCTACCCTTTTGCCTACACGGGTAAAGGGGTTCATGTCCCTGCAAATACTCCCGTAAGCGTGGTTACCGCTATTGCAGGTCAAGCCTTTTTATCCGCTTACCAGATAACGCAAGAAGAACAATATCTCTCCGCAATTCTTCAAATTGCGGAATTTTTTACGGAGGAACTCCCTCGCTGGACGACAAAGAAAGGGGAACTGTGTTTCGGATACGCACTTAAAGGAGACCCTCGAAAGGTGCATAATGCAAATCTGCTTGTAACAGAATATCTTTATCATCTCTCTAATATTACAGGCGAAAAAAAATACAAGGAAATGGCTCAACCTGCATTAGAATTCTCGCTAAAAGCACAAAACGAAAATGGTTCCTGGTATTATGGATACTGGGAAGAAGGAGACCCATCCGAAAAAGAATTACATAAAATTATAGATAATCATCATACAGGGTTTGTTTTGAGGTCAATATATGAGATTTATAAGTTGGAACCGAATGAAATGCTTAAAGAAAAAATCTTAAAGGGTTTTCAATATTACGCTACTTTATTCGATGAATTTGGTCAACCCCACTTTGCGGAAAATAAAAAATGGCCTGTAGATATATATGCTTGTGCTGAAGGAATCTTGTGCCCCTCTATTTTAGCGGAAGTTATCCCGGCAGCACATGTTCTCGCGGTATTCGTTCTACGGTGGGCATGGTTTCACATGCGGAATTTGAAAACAGGCGAACTTTACTATCGGCGATATCCGTTCTTTGTATCTAAAATTACCTTTCCGCGTTGGGGCGTGGCATGGATGTTTCGGGCTATTGCGGAATATCTTTCCCGTTTCTACGAAGTGAAAGAACGAGTAGAGAGATTAAAAATGCAAGCCATACGCTGGATGGAACCCACTACCCTTGCAGGGGATATATCACAAAGCAATTCAACAGAAAAAACACAATGATTCGGAGATTACTATGCTTCAGGGAATTATAAAAAAAGCAAAGCATTAACCATTGATGTTCCTACTCCACAGGTAGGCAAAGGTATGGTTCTTATAAAAGTTATTTTCAGTTGCATTTCCGCAGGAACAGAATTAAGTGGACTTGCCCGCAGTAAAAAACCGTTAATTCAGAGGGCATGGGAACAACCGGATAAAGTAAAAAAAGTGTTAGACATACTTCGGGACGAAGGCTTCACAGTTGCTTATGCAAAGGTTAAGAATAAATTAGAATCAGGAACACCTATCGGTTATTCTATTAGTGGTGTTGTTATAGCCGTGGGTGATGGAATTAGTCGTTTTCAACCCGGGGATAAAGTTGCTGCGGCAGGTGTAGGTTATGCTCATCATGCAGAATTCGTTTCTGTTCCCGAGAATCTCGTAGTCAAGATTCCGGAAGAAGTATCCTTTGAAGAAGCCTCTACAGTAGCATTAGGGGGAATTGCCATACAGAGCATACGCCGTGCCAATCTTCAATTGGGTGAGTTTGGTGTGGTTTTCGGAGCAGGAATTTTAGGTTTATTAACAACACAAATGCTCCTTGCTTCCGGCATAAGAGTAGCCGTAATTGATATTGACCCGCATCGTTTAGATATAGCCAAAGAATTAGGAGCGGAATGGGTTATTAATTCTAATGATGAAAACAATGTTGAAAAAGTCCTCAATTGGAGTGATGGTTATGGTGCAGATGCTGTTATTTTCACAGCATCTACCCAGCAAAATGACCCCCTATCTCAATGTTTTCGCATGACACGAAAAAAAGGAAAGGTTGTTTTAGTAGGTGTATCAGGTCCAGAAATCAAACGCGAAGACATCTATTCCAAGGAATTAGATTTTCTTATCTCCACATCTTATGGCCCAGGCAGATATGATACGCACTATGAAGAAAAAGGCGTTGATTACCCGTATGCCTATGTTCGCTGGACAGAAAACAGAAATATGAAAGAATACTTGAGGTTGGTTCATAGCAATCATATAAAACTTGGTAGATTGATAGAAAAGACCTACCCTATTGAACAAATTGCTGATGCGTTCGAGTGTCTTTCCTCTGAAACACCCCGACCGCTAATCATGCTCCTTCAATATGGAACCCCTGAAGAAAAACCTTTGCTCCCCACTACATCGCAACAGATAATTCATGTAAACACGAATTATATAAAAAAATCTGTTATTCATGTTGCTGTTATTGGCACAGGGGGATTTGCAACAAATATGCATTTGCCAAATCTTGCAAGGCTTAAAGACAAATATTCCATTTACGCCACTATGGACCGTTCCGCACAACAGGCAAAGTTTGTTGCAGAACAGTATCAAGCCAAATATACTACAACCAATCTGGATGAGATATTAAATGATAAACAGGTAGACCTCGTTTTAATAACTACAAGACACGACTCCCATGCAGAATATTGTTTGAAAGCATTACAGGCAGGAAAACATGTTTTTGTGGAAAAACCCTTAGCCATATCTCAGGAAGAATTGGATAAAATAAAGGATTTCTATGCTCAGGGGAGTGAATCCAAACCCGTATTGCTTGTCGGCTTTAATCGTCGGTTCAGCAAATACCTTGCAGAGATAAAAAAACATACAGATAAGCGAGTTAACCCTTTGCTAATCCACTATCGGATGAATGCAGGTATTTTGCCTTCAGACCACTGGGTTTTTGAAACAGGTGGTAGGATTATCGGCGAAGCATGTCATATTATAGACACTATTTCTTTCCTTACCCAAAGCCCAATTGAAAGTATATCTGTAGAATCTATAACACCAACCACAGACCGATACAGCCCCACGGATAACAAAATTGTGCTATTGAAATACAAAGATGGTTCCGTTGCTTGTTTTGAATATTTCTCCGTAGGAAGCACAGAATTCGGTAAAGAGTATATGGAGATTCATTTTGATGGGAAAACCCTTGTAATGGACGATTACAAATCATTAAAAGGATATGGTCTAAAAATTAATGAAATACAAACACGAACCAGCCAGAAAGGACATTTCGAAGAACTTCTTGCCCTGCACGATTCCATAACGGGCAAAAACCCCAATTGGCCTATCTCCCTCACAGAATTATTCCAAACCACAGAAGTTACCTTTCTTATTAAGTAACTTTATCTTTTCCACTTATTACAAGTTTCGTGAATATTAGTTTTTTTCTACTTTGTAAATAGAGTTCCATAATAAGGAATGGTGCTTCCATAAGATATCCTTGGAACTATACAGAGGAATGCTATTTTTAATCTGATACAATTCAGGATTTAATAATATAGGATTTGTCGCAACTTTCGTAAGAACAATATCAGAAAGCATATATTGAGAACCGATTGGATTTGATAAATCAAACTTAAAAATTTGTGAAAAGAAAGTATCTTTGTAGATATTTCGATATTGGAAGGCATTGGATACAACAATATAATCAATATTATATCGTTTAATAAACTCTTCCTCTTTTTGTTCTTTTAACAAACATGGAATAATTTCTCCACCCACAATACCATCTGCACTTATTAATTGAGCATGCGTGTTAAATTGAAACTGTATTTCATAAATTAATATTTTACTTTTCTCATTAATACCTAATTCATGTGCTATTTTGGCAAAATCATTTCCCAGTATACGGTCAAAACTATATTTATAGTTCTCCGGTTTATTGATTTGAAAATGTTGGTATATAGCAAATGAAAAAATGAGGAACGCAACAACAATTGTTATCTTTGTAAATTTCGAAAAATAACGCACTACTTCTATTGTAATCCATGGAAATAATAAAGGGATTAATATTAATAAATATCTACTTGAATAATTCATAGGTGGAAAAATAAAGTAAAGAAATGTCAGGATAGCACTACTAAAAAACATAATATTTTTTATTCTATCATCAGAACGAAACTTGGGCAGGTTCAGAAAAATCAAAAGGATAAAAACGGCTAAAAGAAAAAGTATAGAAGGAGCCAACTGCCATAAATCATCAAAAGAAATTAAGAGTTTCTCTATATAGGAAATATCTTTATTTTCCAATGAACGGACAAACCGTCCTAAAACAGAAGATGGCAAAAAGGACCCCGTCATTACAAATAAATAGCCATAAACTATCCCTACACTGGATATACCTATAAGGAAATATTTCAAGAAACTTTTTCTATCCTCTGAAATAAAAAAAACGGCGATAATAAAAAATAAAAGATATTCCGGTCGAACAAGAATAGAACATCCTGCTAAAAAGATACCTGTATTTTTCCAATCTAATTTTAATAAATATAGAGCCAACGCAGGAACAAAAACTATTAAAGCCGTTTCGTATAACTGAGTGGAAGATATAAAAAGAGAATAAGTAAAAACATAAGAAAGTATCAGAATTTCAACAACCAATACCCGTTCTTCTTTTTCTATCAGAGAATTTTTTCTGCTAACGGACAGAAATATATTGAACATTACTCCTAAAAAAATAAGCACTTTATTTAAATAAGTGGCAAAAACTAACCACATTCCAAAACCCAATAAATAGTAAGGGATAACATTCAATATTACCCAGAGAGGAGAAGTTGCTCCATGCTTTACTTCATATCCATAAACAAAAGGTTTTGGAAAAAAATCACGGATAAAAGTGAAATATATGGTAGCATCACCATGAATTCGTGTTTTGTGGAGATAAAGAATAAGGATAAGAAAAATAAAAGGGAGAAGTATAAATATACGATATATAATTTTTCCTTTTTGAAAAAGATGGATATTTAAATAAAACATATTATCTCCAAGGAAACAACACTACTACAGAAATATAGCAATGGGAATGGATAGAGATTGGTTGATTATTGCCTGTATATCAGATGCCTCTAATCCGTTACCATCAACATCTATATCCTTATCAATGGGCGTAATACCCAGAATAACCCTTACAGCAAGTTCCACATCTTCATCGTCCACTTTACCATCAACATTAATATCCCCATCACTCAGGGGAACATCTCGCCGTGTTGCCCACCCATCAATAACCCCGACCCCATTTACACGATAAGGAATGTAACCCGGTGCTGTAAAGGCAAGGTTGTATGTCCCAGGCAATAATAACCGATGATAATTCCCCACGCGTGGATGAGAGAATACCGGTTGCGTGTTGCCTTGCACTAAAACTTTCGTCCAGACAGGTTCCCCTGTATTACGGTCATATATCAGACCTCGCACTCCTCGTAATACACATTCTAAATACGACAGCATAGATTCCCGATTATCATTCCAAATAGTTGGTATCCATGACCCTGCTGGAAATTTCGTATTGAACAGTTCTATTGTCATTTCAATACATCCTGTAAAGCGATAGTTCCAATCTTGCATACCTCCTGTAATCACATACCACGCTGCACCATTCGTTATCCCGCCGGGAAATTGAGTACTGTTGTACATAGATAAGTTATAGATAGCATATCGCGTGGCTATCCACTTCATAAGGGCATCGTCTGGTGTCGGTGCTTCCACTCCACTGGGGCCACCATCATTATCATACGGATAATTGACAACCAGTGCTCCGGTATGAAAATTTGCAGACAGACTAAAATTATGTTCTAATGACCAGCGCATAATGTGCTGAATCTCCGGCTCGCGTGTTTCAATAGATAAATTCCCACCATCATAATAAAATGTATTAAAATCTGTCGGATAATCGGGAAAAGAACGGTTTAAATCTACACCGTTAGCATTTCTCCGTGTTACCAACTCACGCCCGTCCGGATTCATTAATGGAACAATCCATATAGATACCTCATCAACTACATTCTTTATTCTCGCATCTGTGGAATAGTTTTGTAGCAGATACTCCGCAAAAAACAAGCATAGTTCTGTCCCTACAGGTTCATCTCCATGTATTGTAGAGATATACTTAAACTCCGGTTCATCTTCTTCTACATCCGGATTATCTGAAATATGAATTGCCCATAATTCCCGCCCCTGTACAGATTGCCCTAACGAAATTAGTCGCGTAAGATTTGGATATGTGTTGGCAAGGTCTTGCAAAAACTGGGTCATTTCCGCATAATTGTGATAACCCGAAGGTGTTTTTTCTATATAAGGTGACGGGTCTGTTCCGATAACTTGTAATTCAAAACCTTCACTTTGCAATTTTTCCAGAGCAGTTTCCGGAATATAAACACGGGCATATTTACCATCAAAGAAATCAACAGAATAACCCTGTTTCTCAAGATAATTCAGGTCCGATAAGTTTTTAATATTCACCTGCACGATATACCATACAGGCAAGGATACTTTCTGAGCAAAAGATTCATTGATCGTCAGAAAAATAACAACTAACAAAAAGATTAAGAACTTTTTCACTACTTTTCAAATCCTTTTTAACATAAATTAAATACTCATATTATAAAATTTTAAGAAATTACCAGCAATCTAATTATCGGCGACTTATAAATATGTATTATAACGAATTAAACAAATATCTTCATGGAAAATTATTCAATTTTTATAAAAGTTCTTTTCTATTATTATGCCACAAAAACCATGTCCAATATCTCACAAATATTATGAAAAAATCTTCAAAAACTATAAGAAATAGGTAACAACGGAACATAGAGAACAATAGGATTAAAGTTTATTTGTATTTGCTGGTAAATGAGGTTGTCAAACCTCTTATAAATACTCCGCAATGAATTAAAACTTGTAGACAACAAACAAGCAAATAGATATAAATTTTGAAGTATAGAAATATAAATTTGTAACCCTAAAATTTGTTCATTACTCGTGCATTCATGGTAACCTTGACAGGTAGGCAACCTTAGCCAGACAGGCATTATTTTTTCACCTTACCCGCATGGCCAGTACCCAATCGAAAAATTGCATTGTAGAGGTAAAAAATCTTTCGTCTCCTCCTCTTTGTTTTCTGTCTAAAATTTCCTCTGTGGTTTTTTCCGAAAAAAACATTTCCCTGTAGATGAAGTCCCCGCTTCGGGTGTTTTTTAGTGGTTAAAATTTTTACCATAAAATCTGTAGATGCGAAACATATTTCACTCTTCTCTGTATCCTTTGTGTCGAATTTCCTTCGTGTCCTCTGGGGTTAATTCTTTTTTACCACGAAGCACACCAATAAACACAAATCAAAACGAACATAAAAAATTCGTTCCTCATCCATGCATTTATGTCAGACAAATCTTGTCGAATTGTGTTTTCCGAAGCCAGGAGGTTTCAACTACT
>DAOSUS010000047.1 GCA_035378955.1 Candidatus Hydrogenedens sp.
AAAATGTCCAAAAAAAACAAAAAAATGGCAAAAGAAATCGAGGCTTTTTTTATTGATATGGAAGAAGTTTTTGACGAAAGTTTAAGAATATTAAAATCCGGCGGCAGATGTTGTTATGTTATTGGAAATACAAAACTGAATGGTATTGATATATTAAATGCGGAAGTTTTTGCTGAAAGTATGCAATACTCTGGTTTTAAATTCGATAGGCTAATAAAAAGAGAAATCCCAACTAAAATCCTTCCACAAAAAAGAGATGAAAAGACAGGCAGGTTTGCTCCCAGCCACGAAGCAAGCTTTGAAGCCTATCCTGTAGAATATATTGTTATTGGATTAAAGGAGTAAAGATGAAATTTGAAAATTTGAAAAACTTATATTTAGAAAAGAAAAAACGGTATGGTATAGAAACATATAAACATACCTCAGAATTATTAAGGGAGGCAAAAGAGATTCATAAACAGAACTGGTTGAAATATTCTACACCTAATGGAGACCACGAACAAAGTTGGCGAGCCTTCAAAGGAAAAAATTTAGAAAAATTAATTCAATATATTATCACAGATGAAGTCGAGAAATTAGGATTAAAAGTGGTTAATGGTAATCAGTTAGAAAGAAGCATGAATCTTTCAGAAGAGTTAAGTCAGGTAAAACGGAATTTGGCAATTAACTATGGAGAATTTGGTTTACATTTACCTGATGTAGATATAATCATATACAATCCAACGAATTATAGGGTGCTTGCTGTAATTTCGAGTAAGGTGACTTTAAGAGAGAGAATTGCCCAAACAGGATATTGGAAGTTTAAACTCCTTCAAGATGAAGTTACAAGGCATATCAAAGTGTATTTTATAACTCCCGATGAAGATGGTACATTAACATATAAGAAACCAACCAAGAAGGGTAGGGCAATAGTAGAAGTGGATTTAGATGGAAGTTATGTGTTAACTGAGGAAAAAATACAAGAGAGTAGCAAAGTTAAACTTTTCGAACATTTTATAGATGATTTAAAGAAATTGTTAAATAATGGGGAATAATAAGGGAAACAAAATGAACAGAAAACAAATTGGACAAGAATGGGAAAGGTTAAATCATGAACTTTTCGAAAACAGACCCGAAGTAAATGAACCTTATCCATCAGATATTATCAGAAGGAGAGAATTACTACTTTTTGCACAAGTGCATTTGGGCAATATTATGGAAGCCCAAAATAGGAACGATAAAGAAAAAGAAGATTTTGAAACTGAGATGTATCATATAACAATGTCAACTTATTACAATTGGGATAGCAATGAACACAGCAAATCTAAAAATTGAAACTACCACGCTTTGGGACTTTCCTACGCAAAATTATGGAGATAAACCACACGGGGACAATAAGTATCCTGGAGTTACACCTGCTTTTGTTATCTGGAATTTATTACAGAGATATACAAAAGAAGGGGACTTAGTAGTAGACCCTATGTGTGGCAGTGGAACCACTATAGATGTTTGTAAGGAAGAAAATAGAAATTGTATTGGTTTTGATATAGTCCCTTATAGAGATGATATAAAACAAGCAGATGCGAGAAAATTACCATTAGATAACGAACAAGTAGATTTTATCTTTATAGATTCTCCGTATTCAGACAACATAAGATATAATGACCATCCAGATAATATTGGAAATATATCTTGTGAGGACCCAAGATTTTTTGAAGAATTAGAAAAGGTGGCAAAAGAAATATATCGTGTTTTGAAACCAAAGAAATATGTTGCCTGGCTTATTGGGGACCAGGCAAAAAAAAAGAAATTTGTTCCAGTCGGATTTAAAATATATTCTATGTTAGAAAAATACTTTAAACCTGTGGATATTGTTTGTGTGACCAGACATAATCAGACATCAAATACCCCTCTTTGGCATGGGAGAGCAAGAAAATATAATTTTTATTTAAGAGGTTTCAAGTATCTAATAATAATGCAGAAGGTAAAAGAACGAAATATTAATGTAGAACAAGATTAGTATTAGTTTGAAAGAATGGCAGCCAACCCAAATTATCTTTGTTAAAATCCAAAATTTAGAAAATACAATGATATAAACTTATAAACGAAAGAGGGATTTAAGTTTTGGAATAAGTTGTAGACTTTCTATCTTTTCGATAAAATAAAATCGTTAGAGAAAACAAATGTCTAATTTTAGTTCAATGAAATGAGTATATTATTCCCATTTTTATTCTATTTTTACCTATTACTTCTTTCTGATGTTGTTGATGGTTTCCATTGGAATTACTTCTCTATATTTGTCTCTGTACAATCCGATTTGGGGGAAGGGGATGGGGTCGAAGTTGAAGTTTGAGGAGGTTAGTATGTTGTTGTTTATCTCGAAGTTGCCTTGGGCGGAGTGGGGGAATAGAGCATTGTCGGTGGTGGTCAGGTTGTTCTCGAAGATAATCTGGGATGTTTCCATTTTTCTCATCACTTCGTTGCATTTCCAGAATATGTTTCTTTGCACGGTATTTTTGTTTCGGTCTTCGTAGATATGTGCCATTTCGGGGTATCTTTGCACATAAAGGTTGTAATCTATATCGGGTTTGTTGAGTGCATCATTTACGGTGTTTTGCCATTCTTCTTCTGTGCAGGTTTGAAAGGTTACGCCGATAAAGCAGTCCGCAAAGATGTTATTCTCTATTATATTGTCTTTACCGCCGTTGACCTGAACTCCACCGAAAATACCGTCTTTGGCACATGCCTTGTAGAATATATTTCCGTAAATCTTCACACCGGATATGGGGTAATCCAGACGAACGCCTCCCTGTAAGGGTAATCCGGGTTTGTCCCAATTTCCGATGTGGTGCCAGTAGTTATAGCGATATATCATACCGCGATAAGTTGGGTTTCCGTAAGTATCCAATCCGCCCTGATCATCGGATTCCAAAACAACATCGCAAACTTCGTTGTATTCAACAATGATGTCATTGCCATCCATACGGAAGGCACTGCTCGGATTTTTATGCACAAAGTTATGGGAGACTACATGCCCAACTCCCTCTCCGTATACTGCCGGGTTATAAGTGTGGTCAACACGAGCCAGGTCGTAAAAGTAACAGTTATCTATCTTAAACCCACTCGGCGTCAAGGTTTTTCTGTCACCACCTCGCAGGAAGACGCCCCCTTTGCCCAGCGTTACGAAATCGCAAGATTGAACGCAATGGTTTTTCCCACCATCAATGGCAACTCCGTAACCGCCACTATGGGTAAAAGAGCAACCCAATATTCGAATATCCTCTCCCTCTGAAATCACAATTAAGTTTCCAGAACTCAACTTAAAATGTAATCCTTCAACATAGATATGGCTTGCATTTTCAAATACAAACATAGGTCCCTCAAACCATGAAAACTCTATCTGGGCTTTCTCCATAGGTGCTGGCGGATAAAAGTATAGGAGCATGTTTTGTCGGTCAAGATACCATTCGCCTGGCTGGTCTAATTCGCATAAAAGGTTGAGTGCATAAAATCTTGCTCCTGCCTTATATCCGTAAGCCGAGGCGGAATGAGCCAGTTTTATCTCTCTTTTATCTGGGTCAATCGCAGCCACATTTTCATAGGAATCCGACCAATCGTAATGCCAATATCCATGCAATAGTACATTAGGCTCTTTTGTCCAACTTGTAAGCGGGCAATTATCTGTTTTTATTTTAACATTTGTCATTGTAGAGAAGCCCGATAATCGCTCTGCTGTTTCTCCTTCAATTCCTGCGACATGAAGGAAACCGTCATTCGGATACTTTGCCAATGTCATAGCCTCTCCGTTGAAAAACACCTCCACATACGGAAAAGCAGTATGCCCTTTATAACCGCGGTCCTTCTGTCGTAATTCCAAACTTCCATGTCCACCCAATTTTAACGGAGGAAGTGACTTCAATCCATACTCTTTCAAATCTGCCACATAAAGTTTTTCTAATACTTCCTTCTTAATCCTATCGCGATAATTCCCTTCGCTTAATTTCTTGAAATTCTTTATTTGAATTCCACCGCTGATTGTGCTTTCCGTTTTGTTTTCTGCGGTAATAATAATTGGTTTTCCTTCTTCTCCGCTATGCTCTTTCTTAAAAACCACGCTATCGGATATTTTATATTCCCCTTTTCGTAGAACAATTTTAATGCCTTTTTCAGGAAGTTTATCGTTCTTTTTTAGCTCCTTTATATAACTAAGTGCATCTTGAAATGTATCAAAAAATGTCCCTTTATCAACCTCATTTTCGCTATCATTTATAGGTAAAACGCATATCATTTTTTGTGGGGGTATCTCATCGGCATGAGAGAGGTATCCGATTCCTGCGAATAAAAATGCACAAACCCCTAACATAAAAATACGAGCAAGGAAAAGAGATTTTCGATTCATAATTTACCCTTTATAAATTTGTATATGACAAATTTATAGTATCAACAGTCCCTCTTTCTCCGCAATTGTTTTCTTGTCTTCGAGATAAAGCGACTAATGACTTGCTAACTATTATCTCTTATAAATTCTACCGTTTGGATTAAGCCTGATTTAAGGTCTATTTGAGGTTGCCAGCCTAAAACTTTATATGCTTTATCGCCTGTAATGAAGATAGTTTGGACTTCTCCCGGTCGAAGCGGTGCCAATTCGGGTTCTTCGTTATAACCCACAGTATTTGCGATAATATCAAAAATTTCGCGAACTGTTGTTCCCTTCGCCGAACCTAAATTAACTGTTTCATTCACCCCTTTTCCCAGCCCTAACAAAAACGCTCGTGCTATATCTTTTACAAAAACATAATCGCGTTGAGGTGTGCCATAACCATATAAAACAGGCTTTTTCCCTTTTAACATAAGACCTGTAAGTATGGAGCATACGCCGGCTTCACCCTCCGGGCTTTGACGCGGTCCGTATACATTGGGTAAACGCAAAATAAGATAGTTTAACCCATGCAGTCGCTGGTATAAGCCTAAATAATGTTCAAAGGCTAATTTGCTTGTTCCGTAAGGGGACATCGGTTTGGGTAAATAAGTTTCTGGCACAGGCAAAACTTCCGATTCACCATATATGGCACCACCTGTAGATGAAAAAATGAATTTTTTTATGCCATATTTCACAGCACTATTAAGCAGATTAATCCCACCTAATATATTAACTGTTGCATCAAATATCGGGTCGGTTACGCTTTTTCGGACATCAATTTGAGCCGCTAAATGTGCTACGAAATCCGGACGAAATTCGTTAAATATCGTATCTATCTGCTCTGAACATATATCCATTTTGATAAATTTAGCCTTCAGATTTAAATTTTTCTGATTTCCCGAACTCAAGTTATCAAGGACAAGAACCTCATGATGATTTTCAAGCAATATATCAACAACATGCGAGCCAATAAATCCTGCTCCACCTGTAACAATCACTTTTGACATAAAAAATCCTTTCCTTTTGCTAAAATGCTGAATGGTGTGAGATTTAGATAATACCAAAAATAATAGGTTGTTTTCATGGAACATAATGCCCTTAGAATAATGGCATATATGACATAAGGATTGATATTTTTTCATTCGTGGTTATTTGTTTAATTTGTGGCAATATCCAATCCTTTATCCTAAAAAATAAGTGTTACCTATGTCTTATGTTTTTTCATTATTTGAAAGTGTAATTTAAAGTTTATTTGTGATAATTCGGGATATGGAAATAGGAATAGGAAAAGGAATATAATATTATACAAATTCCAATTTTTCTATAATTCTTGGAATGTCATTTTTGTTCCCGGTGTGCAAACAAAATAATAAAAATTACTTTTTAATTATATTAGGGATTTTTTATGCTTGAAACACTTATAAGACCTAAAAGTATTGCAGTAATCGGGGCATCGAGGACCCCGGGTAAAGTAGGATATTCCATATTAAGTAATTTAATTTCGTCCGGTTATGAAGGGAAGGTTATACCTGTAAATCCTTCCGCAGATGAGATTTTAGGTTTGAAATGTTATAAAACGCCCAAAGATGCAGGTATTCCTGTTGATTTCACTATTATTGTGGTTCCTAACAAATTGGTTAAATCGGCGTTGGAAGAATCCCATCAAGCAGGGGCCAAATCTGTTTGTGTTATTACGGCAGGTTTTAAGGAGGTTGGCCCCGAAGGTGCTTTATTAGAGAAAGAAATTGCTCAATATTGCAAAGAGCATCGAATGAGATTGTTAGGTCCGAACTGTTTGGGGATAATCAATACAGAAAATAAAATGAATGCTTCCTTTGCTACGCAAATGCCCCGAAAAGGTTCTATCTCTGTAATTTCACAATCCGGTGCTTTATGCACAGCCATACTGGACTGGTCTGTAGGGCGTGGGGTAGGTTTGGCTAAATTGATTAGCATTGGAAATAAGGCAGATATATCCGAAATTGATTTGTTACAGATGTTAGGAGAAGATGAACAGACGAAGGTTATTGCTTGTTATCTGGAAAATATTGTTCGGGGTGAAGAATTTATAAAGATTGCGGAACAAGTAGCCTCTATAAAACCTGTAGTCATTTTGAAAGTAGGGACAACACAAGCGGGTAGTCGAGCGGCTTCATCGCATACGGGTAGTCTTGCAGGAGAAGATATTGCTTATGGTGCGGCATTTCGTAGGGCGGGGGTTATTCGAGCGGAGACATTTGAATCTTTATTTGACTATGCTTCTGCGTTAGCAATGCAACCTTTACCTAAGGGAAATCGTGTTGCGGTAATAACAAATGCAGGTGGTCCGGGTATTATGGCGGCGGATGCCGTGGAAAATTCGGGTTTACAGGTGAAACCGTTGCAAAGTGAAATATCCTCAGCACTAAAACAAAAATTACCTCCCGCCGCGAGTGTTGCCAATCCGATTGATGTGTTAGGGGATGCCGACCCGGAACGCTATGCGATGGCTCTAAATGCGGCACTGGATGACGATACGATTGATTCGGTTATTGTTATATTAACTCCACAAGCCATGACCCAGCCTGCAGAAACAGCCAGAGCCATTATCAAAAATTTGAGGGGGAATAAGCCTGTATTAGCGGCGTTTATGGGTGGGGCGGATGTTATGCCTGCACGAGATGAATTGGTTTTAGCGAATTTGCCGGATTATCCATCGCCAGAACGGGCGGTGTATGCCTTAAAAGCCATGTGTGATTATTCTGCATGGAGACGCAGACCACCACGGGTTGTAATGCGTTTCCCTGTGAATCGTCGAAGGATAGAACGGATTATTCGTCGTCAAATGCGAGAAGGTAGCACCTTCATCAACGAAGTAGATGCTAAAGAGATTTTGCGGGCTTATGATTTTTATGTTCCACCGGGGGCATTGGCTCGGACAGATGAAGAAGCGGTGACCATTGCAGACCGAATTGGCTATCCTGTGGCAATGAAAATTGTTTCGCCGGATATTATTCATAAATCGGATATAGGCGGTGTCCGTCTGAATTTGTCCAATCCTGCTCAGGTGCGTGATGCCTTTGACTTAATGATGCTTCGTGTAACCCGCAAAATGCCGAATGCAAAAATTCAGGGTGTCTATGTAGAGAAGATGGCAAAACAAGGACGAGAGGTAATTTTAGGGATGCATCGAGACCCACAATTTGGACCTATGTTGATGTTCGGATTGGGAGGTATTTTTGTAGAGGTGATGAAGGATGTGAGTTTCTACCTTGCTCCTATAACAGAGGAAGAAGCCTTACAGATGCTTGTGGGAACTCGTTCTTATACTCTATTAAAAGGAACCCGTGGACAATCAGCCGTAGATGTCCACGCTATAGCCCAGGCTCTACAAAAGATGAGCCAATTAGCCACAGAATTTCCCGGTATCCATGAAATTGATATTAACCCGTTTATTGTTAGCGAAGTAGGAACTCCACCGACAGTAGCGGATGCCCGAATGATATTAGGAGGTCTTAATATAAGCCATGAGTAATACAATAAAAAATGAAATGGGTTTTGACCCGAATTGGAAAGAAAAATATTCAGATATGGTAGTAACCCCTAAAGAAGCGGTGCTGCGTATTCAGCCAGGTTTCCGCGTGTTTATCGGCACAGGTTGCGCCCAGCCTCAGCGTTTGGTAGATGCACTGGTTGCAAGGCATGCAGACCTGGCAGATATAGAGATTGTGCATTTGCTGACTTTAGGTGATGCTCCATACGCACAGAAAGACCTGATTAATCATTTTACCGTAAACAGTTTCTTCATTGCCCAGAATGTCCGCCATATTATTCAGGAAGGATTGGGGGGATATACCCCTATATTTTTATCCGATATTCCTCGTTTATTTGAGACGGGGCAATTACCGTTAGATGCGGCACTTATTCAAGTTTCTCCACCGGATGAAGATGGTATGTGCAGTTTGGGGATTTCTGTAGATATTGTGAAAAGTGCAGCGGAAAATTCACGACTGGTTATTGCGGAAGTAAACCCACAAATGCCCAGAACGATGGGTGATTGTTTTATACATGTGCATGATATAGATTATCTTGTCCCTGTAGATGAACCGCTAATTGAATTTCCCTTAGCCGAGCCGGACGATGTTACCCGTGAGATTGGGCAATATATTGCAGGTTTAATAGAAGATGGAGCAACTCTGGAATTGGGAATAGGGCGTATCCCACAAGCAGTACTTGAGTTTTTGGGTGATAAAAAAGATTTGGGAATACACACCGAAATGTTAACGGATTCGATTATAGAACCGATAGAGAAAGGGATTATTAATGGCAAACGGAAAACTTTAGACCGCGGTAAAATCGTTGCCAGTTTTGCCATGGGGACGAAGCGACTTTATGAATATTTGAATAACAATCCCATATTTTCCTTCTATCCGACAGAATATGTGAACGACCCGTTTATTATTTCTCAGCAAAACAAGATGGTGGCGATTAATATTGCTCTGGAAGTAGATTTAACAGGGCAGGTGTGTGCTGATTCCATGGGGTCTAAATTTTACTCGGGTATAGGTGGACAGGTAGATTTTAATCGTGGAGCCGCTCGTTCTAACGGAGGTAAAGCTATTATTGCTTTGCCTTCTACCGCACACAATGGCGAGGTATCGCGAATTGTTTGTCATTTGAGTGAGGGTGCCGGGGTTGTAACGACCCGAGGCGATGTCCATTATGTTATCACCGAATATGGTGTAGCCTACTTACATGGGAAAAATGTTCAGGAGCGTGCTCTGGCTCTTATCAGTATTGCTCATCCAAAATTCCGTGAAAAATTGCTGATGGAAGCAATAGAATCAAAATACATTCGTCCTGAACTTACAGACTTTAAGAATAAGATTGTAATAGGTCCGAGAGACATCCGCACTACTTATATTTGTGATGATGGAACTTCTGTAACGATTCGTGCCATACATCCAACGGATGAACCGCGTATCCGCGAATTGTTCTACTCCTTATCACAGGAATCTTTATACAAACGGTTTATGAGCCGTATGAAATGGGTTCCTCGTAAGCAGGTGCAGGAATTTGTGTATATTGACCATCGTAATGAAGTATCTATTGTAGCAACGGTTCCTGACCCGGATGGAGAGGAAATTGTAGCGATGGGTGGTTATTATTTGAATCCGAAAACGAATCGTGCCGAGGTAGCCTTTGTTGTTCAGGATGAATGGCAAAATCGAGGGATTGGGTCATTCCTTTTCCGACACTTAATCAACATAGCCCGTCGCAATGGTATTGCAGGGTTTACCGCAGAGGTGTTACGAGAAAACAAGCCTATGCAGGCGGTGTTTGAACGGAGTGGTCTAAAGGTGGAATCGCAACTCCATGAAGGAGTTTACAGTTATATCATGAATTTTGAATAATATAGGATATATTATTTCAATATACATATAATCTCTTTATTTAAGGAGCCGTTCATGATACATCCATCTATTATTGAGTATATTGGTTCTACTCCGCCGGATAAATTGGATTCAGGATTTTTAGGTTACTTATGTAATCTGGCAGAAGTAGCAAAAGTATCACCACAGGTAGCTGCAGGGATAGTGCAGGAGTTGATAGACCAGCGGAGTAACTTGAAATTAATAGCAAGTGAAAACTATTGCTCCTTATCAACCCAGTTTGCCATGGCGAATTTATTAACCGATAAATATGCGGAAGGAATTCCCTACCAACGGTTTTATGAGGGTTGTGGCAATGTAGATATAATTGAGGCGGTTGCTTGTGAACAGGCGAAAAAACTTTTTAATGCAGAGCATGCGTATGTCCAACCTCACAGTGGTGCCGATGCAAATTTGGTGGCATATTGGGCTATATTGTCTGCGCGAATTGAGGCACCAGAGCTGGAACAATTGGATATAAAAGACCCTTCGAAAGTTACGCAGGAACAGTGGCAAAAAATTCGTGAAAAGATGGGTAACCAAAGACTGTTAGGAATGGATTATTATTCTGGTGGACATCTCACTCATGGTTACCGACGGAATATTTCGGGAAAGATGTTCGATGCTTATTCTTATACAGTCCGTCGAGATACGGGGCTTCTGGATTATGCAGAAATAGAGAAGATGGCAAAGGAAATAAAACCGCTTATTCTACTGGCGGGTTATAGTGCCTACCCGCGTAAAATTAATTTTGCATGTTTGCGAGAAATAGCCGATAAGGTAGGTGCCGTGCTGATGGTGGATATGGCTCATTTTGCTGGACTGGTGGCAGGAAAGGTTTTTCAAGGGGAATATGACCCGGTGGCACATGCACATATTGTTACATCCACAACTCATAAAACTCTGCGTGGCCCCCGAGGTGGAATTATACTTTGTAAGAAAGAATTCGCTGAATTTGTAGATAAAGGTTGTCCATTAGTTTTAGGAGGTCCTTTGCCCCATGTTCTTGCTGCCAAAGCAATTGCCTTTACAGAGGCGAACCGTCCTGAGTTTTGCGATTATGCACGACAAATTGTTCGTAATGCTCAAATACTTGCAGAATCTCTGAAAAACGAAGGATTGATTGTTGCCACAGGTGGAACAGATAATCATTTAATGTTACTCAATGTTCAGGAAAGTCATGGCTTAACTGGCAGACAAGCCGCAGGGGCGTTAAGAGCCTGTGGAATTACGCTAAACTTCAATTCCTTGCCCTTTGACCCCAACGGACCTTTAATCACAAGTGGACTTCGATTAGGAACTCCTGCCGTAACTACTTTGGGTATGGGTGGTATAGAAATGAAGGAAATAGCATCTATCATTAAAAATGTTTTAGATGCTACAAAACCAGAAATTCTGAGTGAAGGAGCTAATGCCGGCAAACCGTCCAAGAGAAATTTTGTGTTAGATGCCTCTGTTCAGAAGCAGCAAAAAGCAAGGGTGTTGGAATTATTACAACAGTATCCTGTGTATCCAAATCTGGATTTAGACCTTATTGAGAAGTATTTCCTGCCACAGGAAGCCAAATAGTTTCTATAGGCAAGTAATTTGTAAAAAGAGAAACGATTAGTGATAATCGTTTCTCATATAACATAAAAGATGAAGGAAAGGTATTGTGGAAGAAGTTGTAAAAGCAACCAATATTACATGGCATCAAGGCGATATTAAACGGGAAGACCGTGAAAGGGCTAACGGACATCAGGGAGCCGTAGTCTGGTTTACAGGGCTTTCTGCTTCGGGAAAATCAACTCTTGCCCATGCTCTGGAAAATGCACTATTTGAAAAAGGGTGTAAAACCTATGTTTTAGATGGGGATAATATACGGCATGGCTTAAATAAGGATTTAGGCTTTTCCCCTCAGGATAGAGAAGAAAATATTCGCCGCATTGGTGAAGTAGCTAAATTATTTGCGGATGCCGGACTTATTGTTCTGACAGCGTTTATTTCTCCCTATCGTAGTGACCGTGAAAAGGCTCGTAAACTGAATCCCAAAAATTTTATTGAAGTGTATGTCAAGTGTGATATTGATATATGCGAACAGCGAGACCCCAAAGGTCTTTACAAAAAAGCCAAGGCAGGTGAGATTCCGGAGTTTACAGGCATATCAGCCCCGTATGAAGAACCCGAAAATCCAGAGATTGTAATCGATACAGGACAATGCACTGTAGAACAAGCCGTTAACTTTTTACTTACATATCTCAATCAACAGGGAATTATTTCATCGTAAAAGACAAAGAACTTTATTTTGTTTTTCGGTAGACTTCTAAGACGCCGTCAATAGAGCGAATGGAACGCATAAGTAAATCAAAGGACTTCGGATTTCCTGAAAAAACGGATTTTTGGGTAAATTCAAATTTAATCAAGCCTTTGCGTAAAAATTTGTAGTGAGCGGAGATTACCGGTACTTTATTATCTATTAATAATGAAGTTATTTCCTGAATAACGGTAGAGGAGGGACGGGCTAATACCTGTACAGTAATTTGAGCAATGTTATCAATTTCCCATCGTGCCTTATGTATTCGTGAAGGGTCGCGATAAACACTGTTAAATACTCTACAGTCCTTTTTGTGAACGGTAATAGTTCCTTTTAATGTGGAGTAGCCTACCACATCATCACCGGGTAGAGGATTGCAACAGCGGCTAAAATGAACAGTGATATTTTTTTGTCCATCAATACAGATACTTAAATGTCTCTCTTTTTCAAATTCTGTATTATCGCCGAGATATTCAATTTTTGTTAATGCCGATAGGTCAGGAAAGAGGGAATTGCCTGTATTAACATTTCCGAGATGTTCCTCTTTCTTCTCTTCTTTTCGAGGAGGTGTTTCCTCTTTCCCTTCTTCTTCCTCTTTGGGTAGAATTCCCTTTTCACGGAGGTGATGCCGAATTTTATTTCGAGCTTTCCCGATAGTAATGATTTTCAACCAGTCCAAATGGGGTTCTTGTTTGGGAGAGGTTAGAATTTCGACACGGTCGCCTGTAGTAAGTCGGGTTGTGATAGGGACATATTTATCATTTACACGGGCTCCGATACAATGGTGCCCTATTTCTGTATGAATTGAGTATGCGAAGTCCAGCACAGTTGCATTTGCAGGTAGTTCAAACACATCCCCTTTGGGAGTATATACATAAATTTCTGATATTTTCAGGTCGTCTTGTATATCCTGTGCGGTAATTGTTGTTCCCCCGGGAGCAGATAGTTCTGAAACCATAGAACGAAGCCATTCAATCCGTTTTTGCATCAGGGAATCATCTACAGCACCACCTTCTTTATAGAACCAGTGAGCCGCAATTCCAAATTCTGCTTCCTGGTCCATTTCTTCTGTTCGAATTTGTATTTCCAGAGGATATTTTTTGGGTATAAAAACAGTGGTATGTAGAGAACGGTAGCCGTTACTTCTGGGTTTGCGGATATTATCACGGAACCGTTCCGGTATTAGATTCCCTAAACGATGGGCTATATCTAATACGCGATAACATTCTTCTACTGTATTAACAACAATCCGTATCGCATAAAGGTCCATTATCCGTTCTAACGGAATTTGCTGCCTTTGCATTTTTAAATAAATACTATATAAATGTTTAGGTCTCCCTAAAATACGAGCCTGAATGCCAATGTTTTGAAGTTCGTTTTTGAGATAGGCAATGATATTTTTGATTTCATTTTCGCGTTCATCTTTTTTCCTTGCAATACGGGAGGCAAGGCATTTGTATTCTGTGGGAAGTAGGACTTTAAAAGCGAGGTCTTCTAATTCCATTTTCCAGCGATAAATTCCTAAACGGTGGGCTATAGGTGCATATATATTGAGTGTTTCGCGAGAGATTCGCTCCTGCGATTCCTGGGGTAGATATTTTATGGTTCTCATATTGTGGAGACGGTCTGCTAATTTTACCAGTAAGGCACGAACATCTTTAACGCCTATAAGGAAAAGTTTGCGGAGGGTTTCCAATTTTCGCAGGTCTTCATTTTCTTTCACGGTTGCCTTCATTTGTTGCTTTGATACTTTGGTAACCCCTTCGACAATCTGGAGAACATCTTTCCCTACTTCTTTTTCAAGAAGTTCTCGGGGGACTTGCCTGTCTTCTATAACATCATGCAGAAGCCCTGCCATAATGGTCATGGCATCAAGTTTAATTTTAGCCAACAACCGCGCTACTTCTATAGGATGAATAATGTAAGGTTCACCGGAAGCCCGTTCCTGTCTCTGATGTGCCCATACCGCTAACTCGAATGCTTTTCGAACCTGAACAATACCTTCCGCACTTACCCCGTTGTCATGCAAGATTTGCACTAATTGAAGAAACTGTCGTTCTATATCTATCGGTATAATAAACGACCTACTATTAATCATATCAATCCTTTACTATTTATTATATCAAAAACAAGAAGAAGGGCTGTCTTTATTCGTAATTTATATAATTCTCACGGGTTTATTTATTAAAACGAAATGGGTAGTTATGATAAAGAGAATCTATTCGAAGGGGTAGATTATTTTGGGTTTGTTATAACCCGTTGGAGTTCGTAGGGTAGTGGGGTATCCACGGAATACCCCAATTTTTTTCGGAGTTGTACAGCATTAATCAGGGCTTTACCCGCAAAATGATTGTTCATCAATACAAAGATGCGTTGTGCTTTGTTTCGCATTTTCTGAATGCGTTCTATCCATGGTTCTAATTCCGATTCCGAATAAAGATAGTTATATCTTTCATCACGATTGGATTTTTCTGAAAACCAGTTTTTTATATTTCTTCCATGAAAACGTACATAAGCAAAATCTGTGGTAACTTCTTCTGTGGGAGGTAGACAGTGAGGGTCTGGTAGAGGTTGGTCTATATTACAAAAGGCAATCCCTCTTTCGCGGAAAGATTCTAAAGTTTGAGGGTGCCACCAGGATTTATGCCGAAATTCAACACATAAAGGTAAAGGGGTGAAAATGTTTGTTAATTCTGCCAAATATTTCCTGTTTTCCGTAGTGCGATGAAATCGCTGAGGAAACTGAATAAGTAAGCAACCTAATTTATTGGCTTCTGCGATAGGTTCGATAGAGTTAATAAAAAGTTTTACATCTTCAAGGTCTATATTTCTTTTATCCTCATGCGTAAATCGTTTCCAGATTTTAACGGTAAATAAAAACGAAGGTTTATCAATAACCTGTTCTACCCAGGGTAGCACTCTTATTGCAGGTAGGGGATGATAATGGGTAACATTTACTTCAATACAGTTTATCCATTGGGAAAGGTATCGTATTGGATGGAGATTTAAGGTTTGATTTTCTGAATATACGGTATTTTTCCAATCTTTATATGCCCAGCCAGACACACCTATATAACAAGGACAGGGTTTTATTGGTGTTGAGGTTGTGGACATATCTGAATAACTTTTTTATTTTGATTTTGCGATATTCTTATAGGTAAATTATACCTAATAATAGAATAAGAATAACGAAACCATTCCCCTATTAAAGTCAAATATATGGTGCGAACTGAAGAAGAAAAGAAGCAAGAGCAACTGGAAAAGTTTAAAAAGAAAGTTATGGAGTATGTTTTCTGGATAGTTTTACTACCTATGGGAATCATACTCCGATTATTCCATTTAGGTTCGTTAAGTCTCTGGTATGATGAATGTGCCTCTATCGAGTTAAGCAAACTGGTAGATTGGAAAGGTTCATTTCTTTCGCCTCTATTAAATAATGAACCGCCGATAAATCCCTTAATTACTTTTTTCTGGGGTAAAATATTGGATAGTATTCGTTTCTGGGAACGGTATTCTGTGTGGGATGATTTTGCATGGCGGTTGTTACCCTGTTTTTGGAGTATTTTAACCATTATTGTTTTTTATCAGGTGGCGAAACGGATTTTAGACCGACCGTTTACGATTCTCGTCGCTACTTTCCTTTTTGTTATTTCTCCCTTTCAGATTTACTATGCTCAAGAATTGCGTATTTATTCCTTTTATGTATTGTTGAATCTTTTAAGTCTATTTTTTCTTCTCCGTATTTTATCTAATAATCTTTGGAAAGACTGGTTAGGACTGGGAGTGACTTTTGTTCTGTTGATGTATTCTCACTATTTTAGTGTCTGGTCAATTTTTTTAACAAATATATTCCTTTTAATATTAATGGGTTTGGGTAGGCGGGATTTGTTTCGCAAATGGTTCTGGACAAATTTCATAGCAGGAATACTCATCTTACCCGCGTTATACCTTGCCTGGTATTTTCACGAGATAGTGTCTAATATCCGTTATGTGTGGTATCCCAATCCAACGATAAAAACAGGTTTGATAACATGGAAGAATTTTTTTGCGGGTTATACCCCGAATAGTAGTGTTTACTGGTCTTTATTTATTCTATCTCTGCTTCTTTTCTTGTGGGGATTATGGTCCTATCGAAGACAACCTGAAAATGGGCTCTATGTTTTTTTGATGAGTTTGTTGCCCATATTTGCTAATGTATTCTTTTGGGGAGCACGTCATTTTTCATTTTATGAGCATAGGTTATTTATCTTTTCAGGAGTGGTAGCTTTATTTGCAATTGCACAGGGTATCCATGGGATAAAATTTTATCCGACGCGATTTTTAATCTTAATCATGTTTGGTTTACTTACTGCTATGTGTCTTAAAGATTACTATCAGTTGAAACTACATCCTAACGAGATGCATCGTTTGGGGGTTTATGATAAAGTGGATTTCCGTAGTTCCGCCGATTGGATTCGCAAGAATTATCAGGAAGGGGATATTGTAATTTATCCCAGCCATTTTATGGCTCCATCCATGAGGCACTATCTGGAAGGATATCCTCAATGCCGAGTAGGTATGAGTGCTATTGATGTGCAGGTGCATATAGATACTTTTGGAAATGCGACCTTACTTGCTTATCATGGATTATTGCCTGTGCCCATAGAACAAGTTGCAAAAAAGTATCAGCGTTTATGGTTTCTGGAAACACACGGCTTGACATTTGAGTATAAACCCCATACCGAACCTCTGCGGAAATATCTTGATGAAAAATGGAATAGGATAGATGTTGTATCATATTGGGGGTTAAGTATTACTCTTTACCAACGGAAATCCTGATTTGAAAAGAGTTTCTCCTACTTGGATAGACGCAGATTATTTCTGCCATATAAAAATTTGGGAACGATATAAAGTTAGATAAGATGTAACTTTTGGAGAACATGTTCTAATCGTTTGTATTGGGGTTCACTCATCGGGACTAAAGGTAGTCGCAATATGTTTTTAATCATTCCCATCCTTGCTAATGCGGCTTTTACAGGCATTGGATTGGTTTCATAAAATAATGCTTTGAAGAGAGGCATTAGCCGATAATGAATTTTTTGTGCTTCCGTGTAATTTTCTTCCAGGGCCAGAGTGCACATGCGGGCAACATCGGCCGGGGCGATATTTGCGGCTACGGATATAACACCTGTTGCACCGATGGACATCATGGGAAGGGTTAAACTGTCATCACCCGATAATACGGTAATATCACAAAGGGAAAGAATTTGGGATACCTGGTCAACACTACCGCAGGCTTCTTTAATACAAACGATATTGGGGAATTTGTTGAGTTCTGCGATTGTCTCCGGTTCTAATTTGATACCGGTTCTACTGGGAACATTATAAAGGACGATGGGAATATCTATCTCTTCTGCGATTTTTTTGTAGTGAGCAATCAATCCTGCCTGGGTAGGTTTGTTATAGTAAGGGGTGATTAACAAAGCCCCATCACAACCAAATTCTTTCGCACAACGGGTAAGTTCTAAGGCTTCCATTGTGTTATTGGAACCTGTGCCGGCAATGATAGGTAGCCGACCTGCAACGCGTTCTACAACAAAACGGATACATTCCTTTTGTTCCTCGTGTGAGAGTGTAGCCGCTTCACCTGTGCAACCACACGGAACCAAGCCATGCGTTCCTTGTTCAATATGAAAATCTACTAACCTTCCATAGGCATCGAAATCAACTTCGTAGTTATCTTTGAACGGTGTTACTAAAGCAACCCATGAACCTTTGAACATAGTTTTCTCCTTTATATTTGATTATTATTTTCTATAAAAGACGTCTTCCTCTTCCTCATCGGATATTGTAGAGGAAGAGGGTTCGTCTTCAATAAAATGACCTATTTCTAAAAATAGTTGATGTCTGCGATGGAAAGACAAATCAATAATTCCTGTGGGACCGTTTCTTTGTTTGGCTATTTTTAAGTGAACATTTAGTGGGTCTTTTATCTGGGGTTCTTCTTTTTCTTTTTTCCTGTCTTGGTATAACATAAGAACGACATCAGCGTCCTGTTCGATGGCTCCGGATTCCCGCAGATGTGAAAGTTTGGGCTCAGCAGACTCTTTTTCTGCCTCACGACTTAATTGGCACAATGTAAGAATGGGGACTTTTAATTCGCGTGCCAGACCTTTAATTTGCCTTGATATTTCCGCGATTTCTACCTGCCGACTTTCACTCCGTCGGTGAACACTCATTAATTGGAGATAGTCTAAGATAATTAGTTTTACTTCTGGATTTGAATATAAATGCTTTCGTGCTTTTGAGCGAAGTTCGATAACATTAATGCTGGGTGTATCATCAATGAAAATAGGCAAATCACATATTCGGCCGCTGGTTTCTACAATATCGGCTATAATCTTTTTGCCAGCAAAAGCCTTTCTCATTATTTGCCCATCAATTTTGCCTTCCATACAAATAAGTCTTTGAAGAAGTAGTTCTTTCGACATTTCCAGACTGAAAATAAGCACGCCCCCTTCTCCTGTTTTCGCCACATTCCGAGCGATATTAAGGGCGAAAGCTGTTTTTCCAACAGAAGGTCGTGCTGCAAGAACAATCATTTCCGAAGGCTGAAGTCCGCACAGTTTTTCATCCAGTGTTTGAAAACCTGTGGGTATCCCAGTTAGCACTTCTCCATTTTTTATTCGTTCTTCCAAATTCTCTACAAAAGTTTCGATAAAATCCTTTAATTTGTAAATGGGATTTGTCCTTCTCTGCATTGCAACTGTAAATAGGTTGCTTTCTGCTTCATCGGCGAGTTCTTTGAAAGGGGTCTGTCCTTCATAAGTTTTGTTAATAGTTTCACTACATATCTCGATAAGTTTTCGTTTTAAGGCATTTTCAATAACAATATTTGCATAGTAGCCTATGTTAGCAGCTGTTGCCACAGCACTGGATAGTTCTGTTAGATAGGAGATACCGCCTACATTTGATAGTAATTTTTTAGTTTCAAGATTGCCTGCGACTGCCTGAAGGTCAGGTTTGTTCTGTGTTGTATGATAAATTTCATACATGGCTTCAAAAATAGTTTGGTGCGGTCCATAATAAAAGATGTTTTCGGTATTATAATTAAATATTTCAAGAACTTTGGGGAATGTTTCAGGGTCCAAAAAGATAGCCCCTAAAACGGCGCGTTCCGACTCAATGGATTGTGGCGGTTCGCGCTCAAAATATGTAGCAGGCGATTTTGCCTTCGAGCTATCTTTTTTGCGGGAAGTCGCCATGTGTTAGTTATCTGAATTCTCCGTGTTATTTTCATCCGTAAGTTGACTGACCCAAACTTTTACTTCTGCCATAACACCACTTCCTAATTTCACAGGGACTGAAAAGATACCCAGTGTTTTAATAGGCTCTTCCAGAAGAATTTGTTTGCGGTCGATCTTAAAATCCCTTTTCTGTAATTCTTCTGCAATCATAGCGGAAGTTACAGAACCAAATAGTTTTTCTTCATCGCCCGCACGCATTTTAAATTCAATAGTGATTGCATTGAGTTTCGTTGCAACCGATTCCATTTCTGCTTTCCGTTGGGCTTCACGCCGTTGAATGATTTCAAGGTGATAACGGATTTCCGCTGCGGAAGCCGATTGGATGGATACTGCAAGTTTACGAGGAATCAAAAAATTGCGTGCGTAACCATCGGAAACATTAACGGTTTCTCCGACCTTACCTAATTTTTCAATGTCTTTGCATAGAATCACTTTCATCGTTTATTCTCCTGACCTTTCTTGTTTAATTATATTTTTATTATTGTTTTTATTGCGAGTTTAACTGTTTGTTGCCGGATATAGCCGATTGTAAAGCCGTAAGAGTGAAAGCCGAAATTCCCACCATGTATCGAAAAAACCAAACAATGCAAGGATGGGAAAAGTCCACACTCCGAAAACAAAAAGAACAATTACCAGTGTTAATATAATGTTCCAGTGAAATAGAATAGCACAAAAAGTAAGGATACTTAGCCCATTAAGCCAGTAAATAAAACTCAAAATTACAGCCGTGTTCCGCGAAACAATACGGAGCCATTCTCCTACATTGTAATGCTGGTCATATATCAAGATGATTGCCGTTAAAATAGCCAACCACACTAAGTAGTCCGGTGGTCGAACATGGGAAAAACTTCCTAATTGAGGATTTTCCCAGTAATGAATACCGTCTTCAGTTGGCATAATTTTTAACCGAGCAATCATCCAACCCATAATGATAAGGGCTGTAATTAAACTTTGACCAAATAATAACCCAATGTGAAAATCTTCCCAATGATAATCAAGATATTTTAATCCTTCAATAAAATTTTTATTGATTTCTTCTGAATTGCTAATCTCCTGTTCCTTGCTCAGATTATTTATTTCTGCGATACGAGCGTTAATGGAAATGGTTATATCCTTACGCAAATCGTTCCAAAAATACATGGTAAGGGCTGTCCCCGAGATGAATAGGAAAGCAGTTACCAGAAGGAGACAGCGAGACCAGGAATATTTCCTTAAAGCAGACCCTACAGAAACGGGTAATAAAATACCTGCCAGAAAAGTTGCTGTCCACATCAGAAGATTTTCAGTGGTTAATGGGAGGGACTCCATAAAGGCGCCCAACGCAAATCCCGGAATAAGGGATAAGCAAAGAAGGGCTGTGCGGAACCAGGAATTTCGTGCTGTTGTCAGACCAATGGCGACGACCGTAACCAGGGGAAGCAGAATAAAAACTCCTTCCCCTGTTAGGTAGGCTGTAATCAAAATCAGAAACAATATTTTCGTCAGCACATTGGACATAAGCAACTATTACAAATTAGGTATTGACTATTCTGCTACGAAAGGAAGCAATGCAATCTGTCGGGCTAATTTAATTGCCTTAGTAAGCATGTGCTGTTGTTTTGCTGTGGCACCGGTAATTCGACGGGGTATTATTTTACCGCGCTCGGTTATATAATGCCGTAGCAAGTTCGTATCCTTATAGTCAATATATACTATTCGTTCTATGGTTAGCCTGCTTGTCTTTTTTCTGAAGATTCTCTTCTTCTTTCTTCTCTTTAATCGTTTCATCCGAATTTTTGATTTTGCTTTTGCGGAAATGTGTGCCATAAGACATTATTCCTTTTTTAAATATAGGTTAAAAGTTTTATTTGTTTCTATAGGTTGGTAATGTTCGATTGTTTTCCTGAAATGAAATCAGAACGGGACATCGTCTTCCGACACAGGAAAATTATCATCCGGGTAACTTTCCCCGGGATATGAAGTTTCTTTCCCTTGATTAGGATAATTGTTCGTATTGGGAATAGGTCTTTCATTTTGGGGAATATTTCCCTGTCCTGAATTCCCTGACGAATTTGCTCCCCAATCAAGAGGTTGGATATTCCTCGCAACAATTTCGAAGCGAGACCTGCGTTGATTGGTTGTGGGGTCATCCCATTCATCCTGTCGAAGCCGACCTTCTACGAGAACCGGTCTCCCTTTACGGAGATATTTATAGACATAATCCGCCTGACTGTCCCAGGATACTACAGAAATATAGATGGCTTCCTCTCGGGTTTCTCCATCTTTACCTTTGAATCGGCGGTTATTTGCCATTGTAAATCTTGTTACTGTTCTTCCACTGGGGGTAGAGCGGATTTCCGGGTCTCTTACAAGTCTGCCGGCAATCAGAACAATGTTTAGATCAGGAACGCGAATATCTGCCATAGTTAGCTGTTCCTATGTTAAAGTTTATTCCTCGTCCTCCTCTTCCTCTGCAATACTTGTAGGAATGGGGGCAAGATTTTCATCTTTATCTGATTGTTGGTCGTAGCCGGCTTCTAATTCCTGGCGACGCTGTGCCTGTTCTGCTTCCAATCGGAGCGTTTTTTCATCAAAGTAAACGACGATGTAGCGAATAATTTGTTCGCTGAGGCGGAAATAATTTTCCAGTCGCGCTATGAAGTTGGGGGAGGATTGGAAGCGTATCAGGATATAGATACCCTCCGAAAATTTCTTGACTTTATAAGCCAATCTCCGCCGACCCCATACTTCGGAGCGCACAATAACCCCTCCGCTCTTTGTGACCAAATTCTCGGTCTCGCGGGCTATTGCCTGGATGTTATCGTCTTCCACTTCTGGACTGACGATAAACAGCGCTTCGTAAGTTCGTAATGACATATTTTACTCCTCATTACGGTTTGGGTTTAATTTATTGGCGTTTAGAAACTTTTATTATATCAAAAACACATCTTTTGAACAAACTGGGAAATCCCCGGGAGGAACAAAAAAAATACTGTTCAGGTGTAATAAAATCACTTATGGGATATAAGTAACAGATTTATAGTTCCTTTCCTGTAGAGGATATATCTTATCATGTAGGAATATAGAAAATAAAAAGATATCTTATGCTATGAATTTACGAATATAAAACGAATTTTCTTTCATCCATTCTTATTTGTTTTCTATTTGTGTATTTGTGGTATTTTCCTTTTGAGGTAGAGATAGATGAAACAATTTGTCGCGGTAGATGAGCAGGATACTGAGGGAGGACAGAGGGATGAT